>CAQRXS010000001.1 GCA_948874605.1 uncultured Bacilli bacterium
ATATACGATCATATAGCAATTTATGAAAGTTCAAAAGATAAAATGCAAACTTCATATGTCACCTTTGAAAGATTCATTGAGGGAATAGTTACCATGATATTACCACTATTATCTTATACAGTTTTATCTGAAAATAACAATATTATAAAAATAACATTTGCTTTATCGATAATCACATATATTATTTTATTTATATATTTTAAAATTAATGGTAATAAAAAAGAAACTTAATTAGGGAGGTACAATGAAATCTTTAAATAATATCGAAATTGATAATATTGAAATATTTTACGACGATTATAATTTATTAAGTGGTTGGATTCATGATTATTTTTGTGATAATGATGGTTCAGAGCTTATCTTTGATTTTAATAATAATCAATACTTTGAATGTCCAATATGTCATACAAAATATAGAGATGAAAAAAGAAAAAGAGCTTGGATAACTAAATATAGATATTCACTATTTAATCGAATCGAAAAGTATTCAAAACTCTATTTAGAAAACAAAAATGAAACATATATAAAATTTATAATTAATGCTTTAGAATATTATTGTAATAACTATGATTTATTTGCTATTCATAATAAAAATGGTGATATTTTTAAATCATATATTAATGAATCAAATCAATGTGGAAAAATTACAGCACAAGGTTTAAATGAAGCGAGTATTTTTATGCAAGTAGTTAATTGTATTGATTGTTTAGATGAATGCTTTCCACAAGATTTAAAGAATAATATTTTTGGTAATTTATTTCCAAAGGTTTATGAACTACTAAAACCCCAAGTTGATAGAATACAAAATATAAGATGTTATGAGATATGTTCTATTGGTATGATGGGTATAATTTCAGATAATAAAGAAATGTTAGATTTTGCACTTAATTCAAAATATTCGTTTTATGAACAATTAAACAAAGGTGTAACAGACGATTATTTTTGGAATGAAGGCTCTTTTCATTATCATTTATATGTATTAAAACCAATAATAGATTTTCTTTATATTGCTAAAAAATATTATTGCCTAATAGATTCTAAATATTATAATATTGCTAAAAATATGCTATTACAAGCATATAATACTAGTTTTTTGGATTGTTCTTTACCAAGTCCAAATGATGGGTGGCCTAATTTATATCTTGATAAGTATATAAATTTATATGAGAAAGCAAATATTCTTTTTGATGGCTACTTTGGTAATATCATTAATAATATTAAAAATCATATTAATAAATCAAAAAGTATTCATTTAATAAAAACTGGTTTTTCAAATTTAAAAACTGGTGATTTAAATGTATTTATAAAATACTATGATAATAACCTATCGCATGCACATCCCGACAAGTTAAGCATTGAAGTTAAATATGGGAATCAATTTCTTACTCATGACTTATCAACATCTGGATATGGGAGTAATATTTCAAAAGAGTTTTATAAAAAAACATACTCACATAATACAGTAGTAATTGATGGGCAAAACCAATCTTTAGATTGTATAAGTAAAGTTAATGATTATTCTGATGGTTTTATTGATATTGAAGTAAAAGATGCATATCAAGATTGTATTATCCAAAGAGTATTAAAGTTAGAAGAAAATAATTTTGAAGATAAGTTTTATGTAAAACGCAAAGAAAATAAACAAATTGACTATTTCTTTCATATTGATGGAATATTACTATCGAATTTAGAGTTTGATGATGAAATTGAAATAGATATTTATCCATATTTAAAACATATTAAAAAAGTAAAATGTGGCGATATAATATCTTTAAGTTGGAAACTAAATAATACTTTTGCAGATAATATTATAGAATTGAATAAACAAGAATTGTACATTTGTAATTCACCAGATAATCCAAATACTAAAGATAGAACTACAATTTTGATTAGAGATTATAGTAAAAACTGTACTTTTCATCTAAAATGGAAATTTCACTAATTATATAAAAATGAATTTTGATTAAAAAAAGTAGCATAAATTAAAAAAATAGTTTATAATTTAGATATGAAGTCAGTACTATATGTACTTGATTACTTAATTTTGCGAAAAGTTGTAGATAACTATCACTATCGCACCAGATTGAATGATAACTCGAACTTTTAGTTTCGAGTTTTAATATGTTTAAACTTGTGATAAAATATTTATAAAAACTAAATTGATAATGTCAATTTAATAAACATACGTGCACATTGACATAATCAATGTGTGTATTATAGGAGTAATTAATATGGTAAGTGAAAAAATACTAGATTTTTATAAAAAAACAAGTGTATATACTGATTTAGGTTTATATAGAGAATTTGCTATGAATTTACCTGATAATATACAAGAACTATGTTTATTACAAAGAAATCAAATTATTCATCCTTTTGATTTAAGCAATGAAGAAATGAGAAATGATTCAAATTCTTGTTATGGAAATATGAGAAAAATTCCTATAACAGATTTATGCTATGAAAATGATATATATCCAACAGCTATTTCGATATTATCGGGACTTTTGAGAAAAAATAAAGAGTATTCTATAAATAGAAAAATAGAGGATAAAATTCATGTGTGTTGTAGAGAACAAGCAATATTACTTACAAGTATTTTAAAGGCAAAGGGATACCCTGCAAGAGTTAGAAGTGGTTTTGCTAAATACGTAAATACTAATGGAAAGCAAGCAGGGGACCATTGGATAACTGAATACTATGACAAAATAGAAAAAAGATGGATTTTAGTTGATGCAGATATGTATTTTACTGAAGAAATATTAAATGAATATCATATTGATTTTAATTTGTTAGATATGCCACGTGAAAAATTCATATTTGGTGCCCAAGCATATCTAGGATTGAGAAAAAAGGAATATAAAAATAGTGCAATCTATTATGCTTCTTCGCCTTATACTTATGGGTTAAAAGCTGCCTTACATGGCTTATTTTATGACTTTCATTCCTTAATGAATAATGAAATTATATTTTTGCATTTACCAAAATATATCTGTGAGAAAAATTTTGAATTAACTGAAAAAGAATACTTGGAATTAGATAATTTAGCAACTTTACTATTAAATCCTGATGCTAATTTCGAAAAAATTCGGGGAGTATGGAATAATCAACCAAAATTTAGAATTATGTCTGGTGGTATGAACGCTTAATATGTTTTTAAAAGTTGTTGTACGTCCCTCTTTAGAGCACCAGATTGGTTGTTACTCGAACTTTTTATTCGAGAGTAATAAATTCTAGTTTTTTGTTATTTGAGAATGGAAGTGATGAGTATGGATGTTGTAAAGGAATTAGAGTTTGATAAGGAAACTTTAAAAAGATTGAAATGATATATAGATTTGCTTGTATTAATCCCATTATTAAACAAGGTAGCATTATCTTTCTCTAAAAATTAGAAAAGAAAAGAGGAAAGAATGAACGATGGAAAAAAATTTAACAGTGTATTATCATAATGGAATTATAATATTATCTTTTTAAATATAATTACACAACATCCAACTTAAACGATCTGCCTCACATACAATTTTTGCTTCGATAGTATTTGGCTGAATTAATGCACCATTCATAAGTGTTTTATTGTCTTTTGACATATGACTTCCTATTATATGGTAAATTTCTAATTTAATTTCTTCATCTATATCATCATTTAAATATTGCGAAACAATTTGTATTCCTAAATGTGAGTGTTGAATTTTACTAGCATAAATAGTAGACGGATTTTTTAATTGTTTCTCTTCATTCCATTCTTCATAAGTAATAATTTTTCCAATATCATGTAAACATGCTCCACAAATTATAAGATCCATATTTACTGTTTTATTGCTTGCTTTGGCAATCATTACAGCATATTTAGTGACTTCTAATAAGTGACACAATAATCCTCCTCTAAAGAAATGATGATCTCCTGGATAATAAATACCATTTTCTATTCGATCTGGAGAACCAGCCCGGTTTATTAGATCTTCTTTTTTTTCAAACAAAATTGTTTTTATTATCCCCCTTAATTTAATGTTAACAATAGTATTTACATAATCTACAAGCTCATTAAATTGATCTTCTAAAGATTTAAATTCCACTTTTAACCTCTCCTTTAAAAAATTAATTTTAATATTATCAGTATTATAATTATAACAAATTTATGATTTTTCTTCTATGATTTATAAAAAAATACCTATTTGTGATTTTTAAATGAAAATGTCCTATATTGATATATGATAATAGTGAATTTCTTAAATATAAAGAAACAATTTGTAAATATAAAATAAAAAATTGATTTTTGATAAAGACTTAAAAATATGATATTATAATTTTGAACAAGGAGAAATTAAATTATGAAAAAAAAGATTATACTTTTGGTGAAATTATTTTAGGATTACGCGATGAATATCTACTTTACCAACAAAAATTACGTGAATTAAAACAATTTTGTGAAATGGACTCTCGAAAAGCTACAGACTTTCATTTTCGCATTTCTAAATTTGATAAAAATAACCCAATATTACTTTGCGATTACCTTCCAAAACAAAATAGTCTGGAAAAAATAGTAACTGATCTTAGTAAAAAAATGGGTTATTACATATATGGAAGAAATACTGTACATTTAGTTACAGACAATAATCAATACTATTTCTTATCCGGAATGAAAAAATACCCCATACATATAAAATATGATATGGACATAAAATTTAATGATTCTGCTAAGAAGATTTTAATGTCTGAATTTGTCAATAATATCCTCTCCCAATATATCGAAGATAACTGTTCAGATTTAAATGCCGTTCTTACAATCAAACCAGCAGGGATTGAATTATTCATAAGAGATAATCAAAGTCATCTTCCTAAGTCTGTTATCTTTTATAATTCCCAAGACGACAACTTAGAATTTAAATCTTTTTCTAAACAATTACAAAAAACCCATTTAGAAATGGCCTTAAGTGTTTCAATTCCATACCAAAAATTAAATAATTATCATATACAAAAAATTCACTCAAATCCAAATACATCAAAACCAATTATTTTAGAAGAATTTAATTTATACAGCGAACTTAAATTTAATTTTGAACCTAATGAAACACAATGTATTCTTCGTAAAGTTGCAAAATAATTTATATACCAAAAAATATCAATTTTAGAAAAAAGTTGATTTTTTTTTGATTGATTTCAAATTTTAAAAATGTTAGAATAACCATTAACTAAGCAGAACAATATAATACACTTATTAAATGTGGAAGTGATAGAGTGAACTATGAATTATTAAATAAAATGATAAACTATATAGAAGATAACTTAGATAATACAATAGATTTGAATAAATTAAGTAAAATTACAAATACCAATTTATTTATTTTGGAAAGAATTTATATGTTTTTAACAAATATGACCATAATTGAATATATAAAAAAAAGAAGACTTAGTAAAGCTTTTGAAGAAATAAGAAATACAGAGAAAAAAATTATCGACATAGCCTTCAAATATCAATACAATTCTCAAACATCTTTTAATCGAGCTTTTAAACAACTATTTCAGATAACGCCTACAGAATGTCGTAAAGGAATTGGTAATTATAAATTAATTCCAATCCAATATTTTGAACAAACTAAAAATAAAAACTGTTTTGACTACGAATTAAAAAAAATACAAAACAAAATATTATATTGTCATCATATTAAAGCAAATACACATAGTGATCTTTTATTCAAAATAAAACAACTATATAAAACAGTAAAAGTAAATAAACAATATGAAAAATTCAATAAGATAGGTTTATATGGTATATTTTTTAAAGACAACATTGGTTATCATTACTTATTAGGCTCTGAAATAAAACTAAATCAATTAGAAAAATTTATTATTCAAAGTGGTACATATGCTGTTTTTTCATTGCCTTCAAGAAAACAAAAAAGTATTGTTGAATTAGAACAGCGTATAAATAAACAATGGATACCTTCAACAGATTTTAAAGTAGAAAGTCCCCAAAAGATTGAATACTACCAAGACAATATTTGTTATATCTATCTAAAAGTAGAACATTTTTAATATGTAAAATGTAAAGAAGAAAAAATAGAATTATTTTATAATTACATCGGTGAAGAAGTTTATGTTTAAAAGAAATATCAAAATAGCAAAAGACTATTTTTCTTTAGTAAATTTAAAAAATTATTATTTAATCATTTTTATAATAATAGATTTATTAAATAATTTAATCAGCTTATTAATACCCTATTTTGCATCAAAGATTATAGACTATGCAACAAAAAATTTATATCAAGAAGCTTTTCTATTTATTTTTATACTTGGCATAACATATTTTATTAATAAATTAGGTTCATATTGCACAAATTGGTGTTATGCAAACTTTTTTAAAGAAGCATACGTTGAAGTTCATACAAAACTAGTAAATAGCATCTACAATTTTGATGAAGAATATCAGAAAAAAATCTCTATGGGTAAAATCATTAATTCTTCAAACAGCGATATCATAAATATTGCCGAAATCCCCTCTCTTATAATAGAACTTACTTTAGAGTTATTAAAAATAATTGTGATATACATAATTTTCATAAAAAATAATTTATTCATAACTGCCTATGTAATTTTAATTGACTACATTTATTATCACTTTGCAAATAGCTATAACAAAAAACATGCACACTATTTAAAAAAACAAAGAAAATACGCCGATAAAATTACAGGAATACTATCACAAATATTAACTGGCTTAAAAGATATTAAAAGCTTAGGATTTTACGATAAAATAAACAATAAACTAGATAAATATAGAAAGAAGTGGAAAGAAAGTTATTTTTTAAAAAGAAAATATCATTTCACTCGAAAAACATTAATTAGTTTAATAATAGATTTTGGTAAAATATTTATGTATATTTTATTAACTATTCTTTTGATGCAAAATAAAATAACAATTACCCTATTCCTTCTGCTTATCTCATATTATGACAAATCAAAAACTTCTGTAAAAAGCATCATGAATTTCGATATATCTATTACACAAGAAGCAGTCTCACTTTATCGAATTAAAGAAATAATAAATTATGGAAACCCATTCAAAATAACTGGTACTGTATGCGGTGATAACATAACTGGCTTTGTAGAATTTAGAAATATAAGCTTCAAATATAACAAAGAAAACATATTAAAAAATATATCATTTAAAAGTTACCCAAATCAAATTACAACAATTGTTGGCAAAACTGGAAGTGGAAAAACAACAATATTTAATCTTTTATTAAGACTTTATAAACCAAATAAAGGAAAAATATTTATAGATAATATTGATATAACGAACTATGAATTAAATGCTTATACTTCCTACATTAGTGTTGTAAATCAAAAAACGTTTATCTTTAACATGAGTATACGGGAAAATCTATCTTTAATCGATTCTAATAAAGAAAAACAAATAGCTGCTTGTAAAAAAGTAGGAATTCATGATTTTATAATGTCTTTACCTAAAGGATACAACACAATATTAAAAGAAGATGCTACAAACATAAGTGGAGGTCAAAAACAACTTTTATCCTTAGCAAGATCGCTGCTTACAACATCAAAAATCATATTATTAGATGAGATTACATCTGCACTAGATCCCAAAACAACAGAACATATAATAAACTTATTAAATGATTTAAAAAAAGATCATACCCTCATAGTTATAACTCATAATAAAGAGTTAATGAAAATAGCAGATCAATTAATCACCATAAATAATGGGACAATAAAATCCATAACCAATTAAAAAAATGTTTATAGAATCACATTAAATTTTTATAGTATAATAATTATGGAGGTGCCATATGTCAAAGATCCTCATTGTAGAAGATGATAATAGCATTCATAATATCCTAGAAGAAATTTTAAAAAACGAATATCTTACTTTTCATGCCTATTCTGGAACAGAAGCTCTATTAATTTTAGAAAAAGAAAAAATAGACCTTATTCTATTAGATTTAATGCTTCCTGGATTAACTGGAGAAAAAATCATTACAAAAGTTAATAATATTCCTATCATCGTATTAAGCGCTAAAATAAATACGAATGATAAAATAAATTGTTTATTAAAAGGTGCTAATGACTATATCACCAAACCATTTAATAAAGAGGAATTACTCGCTAGAATAAAAGTGCAACTTAGAGACACAAGAAAAAAAGGAAATGACCTATCTTATAAAGAATTAACATTAATGCCCGATTATCATACTTTAATCGTTAAAAATAACAAAATCAATCTTACTAGGACTGAATACGCAATTATGAAGCAACTATTATTAAATCCAAATTCTGTTCCAAAATACATATTATTAGAAAAAATTAGTGAAGACACTCCTGACTGTGATGAAGACTCACTAAGAGTACATATTAGTAATATCAGAAAAAAAATTAAAAAAGTAAGCGATAAAGAATACATCGAATCTATCTGGGGAATAGGATTTAAACTATCTGATGAATATTAACAATTTTTTAACTATTTCTTAATTATTTTCTTAATACTTTTATGATAATCTTATAGAGAAAGGAGAAAATAATTATGGAATATGTTTTAGAAACCAGAAATTTAAACAAATCATATAAAGATTTTAAATCACTATCAAATTTATCTATCCATGTCCCAAAAAATTCTATTTATGGATTAATAGGGAAAAATGGAGCGGGAAAAACAACGCTTATAAGAATAATCACTGGCCTTCAAAATCCAACAAGTGGAGAATACTCTATTTACGGAGTGAAATATCCAGATTCTAAAATAACAGAAATAAGAAAAAGAATGGGAGCTATTGTAGAAACACCATCTATTTATAATAACATGAGTGCGATAGATAACTTAAAAGAACAATATAAAATTGTAGGATTACCCGATTACGAAGAATTGACAGAACTACTAAAATTTGTAGGATTAGAGCATACAGCAAAGAAAAAAGCTCGTAATTTTTCATTAGGAATGAAACAAAGATTAGGGATCGCAATCGCGCTAGTTGGCAACCCAGACTTTTTAATTCTTGATGAGCCGATTAACGGATTAGACCCGGAAGGAATAATAGAAATAAGAGAATTAATTCTAAAATTAAATCAGGAAAAACAAATAACAATTCTAATTTCAAGTCATTATTTAGATGAATTATCAAAAATTGCTACCCATTACGGATTTATGGATGCTGGCTCCATTATAAAAGAAATAAGTCGTGAACAGTTAAACCAGAAACTCGAAAAAAAGATAGAAATTACAGTAAACAAAGCAAGTAATTTTATACCATTCTTAGAAAAAAATAAACTATCTTACACCGTCGTAGATGAAAAACACATAAATTTATTTGGAAATATCAACATGCAAAAGTTATTATTAGAACTGGCCCAAGAAAATCTAAGTATTAAAAGTATTCACGAAAAAGAAGAATCGTTAGAAAACTACTATATGAATTTACTTGGAGGTGATAAAAATGATTAACTTATTAAATGCAGGAGTTATGAGATTAAAAAAGGATAATATTTTCAAAATCTTACTAGGCTTAATAATATTATTAGCTTTATTTATGTTAAGCATTCAATATAAAGAAGCCAAGCAATTTGGAACTATTATAAAAATAGAACAATTATTTTTTTATCTAGCAACTATGGTAGGTGTAGGAATTTCTGTACTAGTAAGCCTATTTATTGGAACGGATTACTCTGATGGAACAATTAGAAATAAGGTAATAGCTGGAAAAAAACGAAGCAAAATTTACTTATCAAATTTTATCATAATGGTTACTACTAGCTTGATATTATATGCCTTATTTACTTTAATAATATTTAGTATTGGAATTCCACTTTTTGGTAATATTACAATGCCTTTATCAGCATTTATAGAAAGAACAACAGGAATCATAGGAATAATTTTTACCTATAATGCGCTATTTACTTTTATTGCTATGATAATTCAAAATAAAACTACTGCTTCTGTTATATCAATATTATTAGCATTTGCCTTAATATTTACAAGCTTAATAATTTTTAACATTCTAGCATCCCCACCAACAATACAAACAGCGAACATAATAAATGGTACAACAGAGTTTAAAGAAGAACGAAATCCAAAATATCCAACCGAAACGGAAAGAAAAATATATGAAACAATATTTGATATTATTCCTTCAGGACAAGCATTTCAAATTACGAATGAAGACGAAAAAAATCTAAAAATCTTGCCAGTATACGCATTAATAACAACCACTATATTCACTGGTATAGGATTAATAATATTTAAGAAAAAAGATTTAAAATAAAGAGAGGAAGAAATTTATGAATATCTGGTTTTACCTATCATTAGCATTATTAGTCATATGTATATTTTTAATTTCAAAAATTATTATTATGAAAGCATCTCTAAGAGACGTCACCGAAAATATGAAAAAAAAGTTAGAATCAGATACGAATAGTCTTTTAACAATTTCCTCATATGACAAAGATATTAAAAGACTTACCAAAAGTTTAAATCTAAATTTAAAACGATTGAGAAAATTAGAATTAGAATACAAACAAGGGAATACAAATTTCAAAAATTCTATAACAAATATATCACACGATTTAAGAACGCCTCTTACAGCCATAAGAGGCTATCTTGACATTATGGACTATTCGAACTTAACGAAAAGACAAATAGAGTATATTCATGTAATAGATCAAAAGACTAATGATTTAATATATTTAACAGAAGAATTATTCTTATATGCTAACGGATGCAAGGATGCAGAAAAAATAAACAAAGAAGAAATTTGTTTAAATACAGAACTAGAGAGCATCATTTGTAGTTTTTACTCACTCTTCAAACAAAAAAAAATTGAACCAAAAATTAACTTTTGTAAAAGAAAAATAATTAAAAAATTAGATTTAAACTGTTTTAAAAGAATTATAGAAAATATAATCACAAATGCTATAAAATATAGTGAAGGTAATCTTAAGATTAACTTATCCGAAAATGGTGAAATTATTTTTATAAATCCTACAACTAAATTAGATAAAATTAGTGTAAAAAAATTATTTAATCGTTATTATACTGTCGAAAATGGGAAAAAAAGTACAGGTATTGGACTTTCTATTGCAAAAAGTTTAGCTGAACTAAATGACGGTTTAATAGAGGCGAAATATATTAAAAATAATTTAATAATCAAAATTAAGTTCTAACATAAAGGTAAGTCAAAAAACTTATCTTTTAAATTTGGATTTACTAAAATAATACAAAATTAATTGCTACTTCAAATACATACTGATATAATATTTATAGATCACAATTTCAAAAAAGAATACTCTACAATTTGTTTCTTTAGGAGGTAGAAAAAATGGGAGATTATTATAAAATATTACAAGTTTTACCGAATGCATCAGAGGACGAAATAAGAAAAGCTTATCGACAATCTGTCAAAATTTATCACCCTGACAATAATCCTAATAACAAAGAAGCAGAAGAGAAATTTAGAAATATTACAGCAGCTTACGAAGTCTTAAGTGATCCGCAAAAAAGAGCAGAATATGATAATGGAAAAACAAGTTCTTCTACAGTCAAGACAACAACTAATCACACTACTCCATCATCAGAAGATATAATATTCAATACTCTATTTGGAGATGATATAAAAAAATTTGAAAAGGAAAAAAAAGAATATCTCCAATTTCTTAAGGATATGGAACCTGAATTTCAAAAATATAATCACACTTTAGAAAAGGAAATAAAAAAGGTTTCTTCTTCTACTTGGAATGTTATCGCTACCGAAAGCTTTTACGAAAAAAAAGAAAAAATAAAAAGAACGCTACGTGAATTAAAAGAAAATACTAAAGCTTTTGATAATTTTTTAATTTTTCTTGAAGAAATAAAAAAAGAAGCAGAACAGATTGGATTAAATATAAATAATTTAAATCAATATGCGGATTCTTCCCAAAGAGGAATAAAGTCTGCACAATTTTATGAAGACTTAAAAAACAAAATAAAAGTAGAACTTAAAACAATCAAAGAAAATAGAAACGCATTTGACAAACATTTAAAATTTCTAAAGGAAATGGACAGGGAATTAAATCAGTATAATATGACTATTAATAAAATAATAGAAGCCCATAAAGGAAAAAAAGGACAAATCTCTAACCGTAAACTGGAGGAAGAACGACTTTTTTTACAACAACAATTATCGATAATAAAAAGAAACGCGAAAGCCTTTGATGACTTTACTGAATATTATGCTCAAATAAGCCAGAGTGTGAAAGAACTGTATAGTGTAAAATTACGCAATTTTGACGAATATTTAGACACAAAAAATAGAGCCACATTCGCGCCACCTGCATATCTTGAACAAAAAAGATTAATTAATAAAGTTATAAATAAACTAGAAATGGAAAGAAAAGTAAAAGTTAACACATTAAAACTAGAAATCGAAAAGCGGAAATTGAATTATGTACAACTATTAATAGATAGGAATCTAAATGAATCTACAATATCTATTGAAAATATAAAAACAATTCTTGAAACATTAAAACACATAGATTACATTAATTCTATATTAGCCCCTTATAACATAACACTTGATGATTTTTTAAGATTACAAGGCAAAAAATTATCTTCAATAAAAGATGCAGAACTGTTAGTAATCCAAGAAATTTTAGAAAACTTTATAAAGCAAAAGCGTCCAACTAACATAATAGACTTTTCTAAAGTAAATCTAAATCCAGAAGAAAAACCTAAAAGATTAAAATAAAAAGGAACAAAATCTTAAATATCTTGTTCCTTTTTTAAAGCCTTCTTTGAAATATTTTTTTCTGTTTCTTTAACGATATAAATTGGTCTTTTTTTTGTTTCTAAATATGTTTTAGATAAATATTCTCCAAAGACTCCCATAAAGAATAGCTGAACCCCACTAACAAAAATAACAATACAAGCAAGACTTGGCCAGCCACTAACAGGGTCACCCCAAAGTAATGTTTTTATAATAATAATTGCAATAAATATAAACGCAACAAAACAAAACAATATTCCCAAAAATGCTGAAATTGTTAAAGGCAACGTAGTAAATGAAACGATTCCCTCAATGGCATATTTAAATAATTTCCAAAATGACCACTTTGTTTCACCAGCAACTCTTTCCACATTTTCAAACTCTAACCATTTTGTCTTAAACCCAACAAAACTCCATAATCCTTTGGAGTAGCGATTATACTCTCTACACTCTATAATAGAATTAACAACTTGTCTTGTCATAAGACGATAATCTCTAGCTCCGTCTACCATTTCAATTTTACTCATTTTATTGATAATTTTATAAAACATTCGGGCAAAAAAGCTACGTATTGGAGGTTCTCCTTTTCGAGTAACCCTTCGTGTTCCAACACAATCATATCCTTCTTCTTCAATAACTTGAATCATTTCAGATAGCATGTGTGGAGGATCTTGTAAATCGGCATCCATAAGCGTAACATAATCCCCGGTAGAATAATCAAGACCTGCAAGCATTGCCGCTTCCTTACCAAAATTTCTAGAAAAAGAAACAAACCGTACACGTTTATCCTTTAAAGCTAACATCTGAATAATTTCTAAAGTTTTATCTTTGCTTCCATCGTTCACAAAAATAAGCTCAAACTCATTTTCTTTCATGATATCCATTACAGAACTCATTTCCTTATAAAATAAAGGCAGTGACTCCTCTTCATTATAACAGGATACAATTACACTAATTTTTTTCAAGACACTTCACTCCTTAAACCATATTATACGGCTTATTTCTCTAAATTCCAAGATTTCTGTAGCAATTTATAACGTTTTTCTATTTCTCTTTTTTGTTTCTTTGTCAAACCAAATAGTTTATGAAAATAAGTATAGATTTTAGTCATCTCTTTGATATAAGCTTCTTTTTTTACTGTAGAGCTAACATTATTCCCATGTAACCGATAATAGTTATAAGTAGAAGCTGTATAGGCTATATTTCCATGTTGCATTATATTTGCATAGAATAACCAATCTCCACTTTGCCTGTATTCTCCAGACATTTTAAAATACTTATTATAATTATCTTTTTTAATAAGGGCCGAAGAAACATTAGCAATCGTACAGTTTAAAAAAGTATAATTTTTAAGCTCATTTTCCCCATTATTAACATAATCATCATCCCAATGCCCTGTATTCATAATATCAATTTCATTTTTTATTGTTGGTAAAATAATTTTCCCTTCGGTATTTATAAAGGCTGTATCACAATAAGAAATACGAATATTCTCAGAAGAACGAATTGGTTTAATTAATTTTTTTATCATTCTTTTATCACAGTAATCATCTGCTTCAGCAATCCAAATATAATCGCCACTGGCCTCTTCAAAACCTTTTTGCCATTGTTTAAAAGGAGAACCACTATTTTGTTCATTATAAATTTTTCGAATTGAAACATAAGGTGACAAAGAATCTACAATCGCATCAATTTTTTCTCTACTATTATCACTTGAGCAATCATCTAATATTAAAATTTCATGGAATTTTATTTTCTGTGATAAGATACTATACATACGTTGGTATAAAAATCTTTCATAATTATAATTAGGAATAACAACTGAAATTTTAACGCCACCCGAAGAATATTTTAAAGACTTCTGTGCTAATTCAATCAAATCTTCCATTTGAGCATTCTTAACTACGTTAGTTCTCAAAACTTTTTTATAAAATAACATAAATGACATTAAATTATTAGCGAGAGTATTATGACCAGTACAAGTAAAACGAAATAACATTTTATAATACATACGACTGGATTTACCCATTTCATCTAAAAACTTCCAAAAATACTTATTCAAACGAATATCATATTTTTTTGTTAAATCTCCATATTTCTTGATAATTCTTTTACGTTCTTTTTTATCTTCAATTTTAGGAAAAACATAAACAAGTAAAAGAATAATTTGATTATAAATAATAGCATCACGAATCTCTTTATAATTTCTACATCCTTTTATTCTTTCAAGTGTACTATCAACACCTACAAAAATATCAAAACGTTTTTCAGAAAAAGCAGAATTTTGAATAGAAGTATTTCTTTGAACATAATAATAGAACACTTCTGGAACATAGGAAATGCTTTTAGCCTTAACAATTGCAGGAATAACGACAGCTAAATCCTCATTCACTTTACCTTCAGCAAAAGGATACTTTTCCAGTAATTCTCTTTTAAAAAGTTTGTTACAAGCAGAAGCTGCTAAGCCATTATTCACAAAATTTAATTTAGAAGGCTCGCTATCACAACCACGTGTAATTTGATAAAGACCAGTTTCTTCAAAATATAATTTCATGTCACAGATGGCAAGTTCCGATTTATCTTTTAAAATAGCTTTCATTAAAAGCTCATAATAATTTGGATCGATATAATCATCAGAATCAATATAGCCAATAAAATCTCCTGTAGAAGCTTGAAGTCCCACATTTCTAGAATAAGAAAGACCTCGATTCTGTTCATTATCAATTAAAATAACCTTAGGATTTTTTTTATATTTACTTAAAATCTTAGAAGAAGAATCTGTACTTCCATCATTAACTAAGACTAATTCAAGATTCTCATAAGTTTGATTCAAAATAGATTCAATACACTTTTCAACATATTTTTCAGTATTATAAACACTAACAATTACAGATATTTTTTTCTTTTTCATATACTAATTTCCTTCCATTTCTACTTTTAATAAATTCAATGACTTAATAATTTCTTTCGTTCGAAATAAGAGCTTTAAGCGGTTATTACCATGAAATCTATAATTTAAACTTGCCCCTTCTTTATGAATAATTTCAAGTTTAGGGCTATAAACAGTAGTTAAATGATGTTTTATAACACGTCTATACAAAAAACTCTCTTCATGATACAAAAAAGTATCATCATAGAAAATAGTATCAAATTGTTCATAATATTTTTTAGAAAATACTATTGCACAACAATGTAGTGCAACCCCTAATTCTTCTTTTTCACCATTTTGAAATACCTTAGGCTTTTTAAAGAATCGTTTCAATTTCATTCCAAGAACAAGAAGAAAATAAAAAATCGAATTGGCATAAATTTTCAAAAGCTTTTGCTGATACCGAAGCTCACACTCCACTTCCTCTAAAGTTTGTAAAGGTACATACGGATTCACCGATCCACTACCTAAAGGACAATGAATAAATGGACCTAAAATATCAAAATTCGTGCGATGATAAATTTCTTGAATATTTTTCAAAAAAACTTTTTGTTTTATAACCGTATCATTATTGATAACAATTAGAAACTCAGGATGATAATTCTCTATAGCAAACTTACATCCTATATTATTAGCTTTCGCAAATCCTAAATTTTCTTCAAAACAAATCAACTTATCCACTTTAGAAGCAAATATTTTTTTTTCCTCTTCCTTTAAGGTACAATTATCTACGACAACAATTTTTTTATTCTTTTCTTTTAAATTTAGAATAGAAGCAATACACTCCAAAGTATCTTGAATATTTTTATAATGTAATATAACAAACGAATACATCCTTAAACCTCTTCTGCAAAACCTTTTTCCAACTTACGAAATATAAAATATCCCATTACTAAAATAAGAAAAGATAATCCAAAAATATAAAATAAAGAATATAGATTTGGCATACTTTGATAATAGAAAATACTTCGATATGCATCAATTAAATGTGTCATAGGATTTAAATACAACACCCATCTAATTTTCTCTGGAAACATATCAGCGGTGTACAAAATAGGAGTCGCATAAAATAGTAAATTAAGTAAAAAACCTACTAAGTATTCAACATCTCGAACATAAACATTAATCGCACTCAAGATAAATAATAGACCTAAACTTAACATACTTTGAATAATTGCAACAAGTGGTAACCATAGAAGCTGTAAACTAAAGCCGACACCACCAAAAAGCAAAAATAATAATATAATGACACAGGATATCAAAAAATTAATAAGTCCAGCTAAAATAACACTTACTGGTAAGATTTCCCGCGGGAAATATACTTTTTTAATAATTCCGCCATTAATCCAAACACAGTTACAACCCGTGGTAATACAAGTTGTAAAGAAATTCCAAGGAATAATTGCAACAATTAAGAAAATTAAATAATTATCTACATTAGTTCTCATAATATATGGAAATACAAGTGCATAAACTAAAACCATTAACAATGGATTTAAAAATGACCATAACACGCCCAGAAAAGAGCCCTTATATTTCCCACGAATTTCTTTTTGTACATTTGTCTTCAAAAGTTCTCGATATTGATACAAATTCCGAAAAATACTCATCCTATCACCTACATTTCTTTAAATACTCTGGAATAACATTTTTAGGAGTATCATCCATAGCCACAGTGCCTTCATGAATCCATATCGCCCTAGTACAAAGATTTTCTATATTATTTAAATCATGACTAACAATTACAATAGTTTTATCACTATTCTTTAATTCCTCTAATTTTTGAAAACATTTTTCTTGAAAATGCTGATCTCCTACCGCAAGGATTTCATCAATTAATAAGATATCTGCATCTACATTGATAGCTATAGAAAAAGCAAGACGCATATACATACCAGAAGAATAAGTTCTAACTGGATTATCAATAAATTCTCCTAACTCTGAAAAAGAAATAATCTCATCGATACGCTTATCAATTTCTGTTTTAGTAAGTCCAAAAATTGCAGCATTAAAATAAATATTTTCACGACCAGTAAAATCGTTGTGAAACCCAGCTCCAAGTTCTAGTAAACTAGTTAGCTTTCCATATGTTGTAATATGCCCCTTTGTTGGATAAATAATTTTAGTCATTAATTTTAACAAAGTAGATTTTCCAGAACCATTCACTCCAACCAAACCAACAGTCTCACCTTTTTGAATCGTAACATTAATATTTTTTAATGCGGTAAATAATTCATTCTCATGCCTTTTCCAAAAAAGTAAATGCTCTTTTAATGTACTTGCTTTATCATAATAAATTTTAAAAGACTTTGTAACATCAACAACTTCAATAGCGTTTTTATGTGATTTCATATTTCACCTCTATACTTCTTAACATTAGTATAACAAATACAGGGAATAATATCAATTTTTGTAGGAAAAAAAATAAAATAAGATCAGAAAATAAATAGGAAAGAAAAAATAGAAGAAATAATCCTCTATTAAAAGAAAATAAGATTCCAACTTAAGATTCTCTAAATATATGTTGAAAAGTTCCTAAAAGTGCCAAAACGAAAATCGGTATATAATTTACGATATATCTTGATCTAGTTTCCCAAATTAACAAAAACAAAAATAAACCAAAAATACTAGTATATAAATAAGTCTTAGACCTATCATTTCTTTGAAGCCAAACACTAATTAACAATAAAAATAATAAAGCAAATTGAATAGCTTGTGAGATATTTAAATAAACATTAAAATAAGAACCACTTGGTAAAACAAATTCATGTAAATAACTTGTTTTTAATGGACTACGAGAAAGCTTAATCGGCGCAAAATAAGTTCCATCTCCCCATGTATTAGCTATTTTTTTTCCTAAATATTGAATATACTCAAAAGGCGTATAAGTGGATAACCGTCTTTTAATTTCTTCGATATTTTTAGAAGCTCGTTGATCACTTGGAATAGACTTAGTAAAATTGACATCTTCTTCTACATAACCGCCATAAGTCATTCTATTAGGATAATCTCGACTATTATCCTCAAGCCCCATCATTACATAATGAGTAAAAGGTAAATTGCCTACTCCATTATCTTGAAAATGAAATTTTGAATTGTTCAAAATAAAAGCTTGAAACAAAAAAGTACAACTAATAAATACAATTCCTAAAGTAACAAAATATTTTCCCAAATCTTTCCATTTTGAATTTAAAAAGAAATGAAGAAGAAGCGCAATTACCATAATAAAACAACTCATTTTTAATTTATAACCTACATAAGCCATAAAAGCAAACAAAACTAGATAGAAAAATTTTGCTTTCCCCTCTGCTTCTTGTTCTCGTAAAAAAAGATAAATTAAAAACACAGGGATAAATAAAGTAGTGGTATCAGTATAAATGATTGGATTATATAAAAACAAAGGGGATAAAAATAACAAAACAAACAACACTGTAACAGCAATTCGCTCATTATAAATTTTTTTAGCAATCAAATATGTGAAATAACAACTTAGTTCAATAAATAAAATATTAAGAATTCCTAATAAATTTAATGCCCCTATCCCAGGAATAAATTGTGAGACTTTTAACACTAAAATATAGAACAAATAAATCAAAATATTATTCGGACAATACTCAAAATATTCAATATAGCCTATCGCTTCATGCCTAACATAGCTAAGTGCATTATTATAAAGAACGCCAAAATCCCATGTAGGATTTACTTTTAATTCTTGAAATAAAAAATATTGGATTAGAAAAAAGCAGAAAAAATAAATTCCGAAACATATTTTTTTCTTAGAAGAATCTAAACTCACTATTCTACTTGCTATTTTTTTATAAAAGAAAAACCATATTAAAAGAATCACAAAAAACAGCGATATAGAAATAAACTTAGAAGATTGGTAAAAAACATTCGTAGAAAAAACAATACTGCTACATAACATTACCAAACAAACAAGACTCATTATCACCATAAAGATTTTTGTTAATTGCTTCATTTTTCTCACCTAACCTTATAGCAATTATAATATATCTTTTAGGATTTAAAAAGGCCTTTATTTTTTCTCATAAACGATTAATTCATGTTGAGCCCGAGTACAAGAAACATAAAATAAGTTTTTTTCCTTTTCTGTATAATAAGAAGAAGTATCTTGATAAACGATTACCGAATCAAATTCTAATCCCTTTGCTAGATATGCTGGTATTAACAGTAAGTCTTTTTGAAATTCTTTTGTTTCTCCTGTAATCAATGAAATAGAGTAGAATTCTTTAATCTGTTCATAAAGCTTCATAGCTGTTTCTTCATCTTTTGTAACAATAGCTACATTCTGATAATTTTCTTGTAAATAAGATAAATCACTGAAAAGCATATCTTTTGTATGAAGTAATACTTCTTTTTTTGCTTCTTTTCGTATTGCACTAACATGGGAAAGTTGTAAAATCTTATTCGTATAGGCAATAATTTCTTCACTAGAACGATATGTTTTATTTAACTCAATATAATTACTTTTCCATAACTCTCCAATCTTCTCTAAGGAATCATAATGATAATATGGATTTATATTTTGATGAACATCACCTAAAATTGTAAAAGAAGCTTTTTTAAAAATCTTACTCAATATTTTATACTGTAAAAAATTATAATCTTGGGCTTCATCAATTACAATTTGTTCCATAAGAGTATCTCGATAAAAACCTTCCATTAATCCTTTTAAATACACTAGAATAAGTGCATCTTCATAATTGATTTCTTTATTCTTCCGAAGTTTTAAAATTGAATTATCACTCATCTTCACAGAAAAAAATGAACTTTGATAAAATTGAACTAAAATATTACGATAATCTTTTTTCATTCCTAAGCTTTCAAAAATAAGTCGCCGATAAGTTGCAGTTTTTCCTTTCTTACCATTATAATTATTTTCACTCATTTTTTGTGCCATCGCATCAATTCTTTCAAAAAAAGGTAAAGTTTGATACCTATCATGAAATAAATAATCAAGTTCTTCTTTTGAATATTCATAAACATGATTTTCAACAAACCCAGCCTGAAATCTTTGGCGATTTGTAAAATCTTCTACAAAATCTTCCATATCTTTAATAATTTCATCACTTTGCTTATAACGTATTAACGTATAATCTTCTTTTTCACCTTGATAATAACGAGAAAGAAAATGAATAAATATCTCAACGGATTTGTATTCGTTAGTTATTTTATTTAAATAATCGTGAAAAGTAGTCTGAACCGTATTTTCCTCTCCAAGCTCTGGCAAAACATTCGAAATATATTCTGTAAAAATTTGATTTGGTGAAAAAATTAAGACTTTATTACTAGTTAAATTTGGTATTTTATAAAGCAAAAAAGCGATTCGATGCAAAGCTACAGAAGTTTTCCCACTACCAGCAATCCCTTGAACAATTAAATTTTTATCTTTCGTATTACGAATAACCTGATTTTGTTCCTGTTGAATTGTATTCACAATATTTTTCATCTTATCATTAGAATTTTCAGCTAAAACTGCCTGCAACATTTCATCATTAATATTCAAAGAGTTATCAAACATTCTAATAAGTTCTTGGTGTTCAATTTTATATTGACGCTTTCGCGACATAGTTCCACGAATAATGCCATCCAACGAAGTATACTCACAATTTCCGGTTTCAAAATCATAAAATAAACTGCAAATAGGTGCACGCCAATCATAAATAATATTCGTTGTTTCATCCTTTTTCAAATAAGTCATTCCAATATAAATCGATTTTTTTACATCATTTTCTTCTGTAAAATCAATGGATGCAAAATATGGACTCGATTCAATTCGTTTAAGTTTTAGGAAATAATTTCGTTCATCAAGTAATAGTTTTGCCTCTTGCTCGTTTGTAGCTCTTACCGTTCTTAACTCTTGTGCATCCATATCACTTTTATTTTCCCATATGTATCGTCCAAATTCTTGTACGTCTTCCTGTTTTTCAAAAATATTACTACTCATAGTTTGAATTTTTTGATTCAAAACATCACAAGTTTCCCTCAAGTATTTTTTCTCTTGTAAAAGCTCTTTTTGTTCCATTTAACCACTCACCTTTCTTGGAACGCAAAAAACTCAAGGAAGGGTTCCTCAAGTATTCTCTGCAAAAAATTAAAATTGTCTCATAAGTAAAAAGTCAAATAAATTGTACCATAATAAAAACAATAGCTCAAGACTTACCAAATAAAATTAAACAAAAAGAACCTTAATAATTAGGGTTCTGTAATCGTCTTTCATAATTGCCTTCTCGAAGCTCTTGAACAATTTGTTGATGACTAGCATGCATTTGATTATAATAGAAAGAAAAATAAGGAGACATAGTTGCTTTATATTCTTCTAATCGCCTGTAGAGTCTTACTAAATCTTCTTTATTTGACGAGATTTTTTCAATCGTTGCATACATATCTTCCATATTTCTATATATCTGGCCGTCAAAATATAAAGTTTCAAGCCCAACCATCAAAAAATTTCGCTTAGAAAACTCATAAAAATGTAAGCCCATATCAAAGGCAAAGATTCCACACATATAACCAGACGACTCTGAATTTTCGATGCCTTCAAACCAACCATCATCATTCAAAATAAGATCGATATTATAACTTTCTTGCGTCCACAAGTATCTGTGTTCTCGAAAAAAAGTCATATTATACACCGTTTTCATAAAACAAACCTCCCTAAACTACACTCTATTTGAGTCCAAAAGTAGTACCCTCTCTAGTATCTTTCAAAACAACTCCCTTTTCCAACAACTCAAGGCGAATCGCATCAGCAAGAGCATAATCTTTATTTTGTTTTGCCAAAGCTCGTTCCTCTATCTTTTGCAAAACGTAAGACTTTAAAATTTCATCAATTTCGTCCTTTTTACATAAATCTAAGGAAAGAACTTTATCCCAAGACTCAATAAGCGTAAATTTTGTTTTATCATTTACATCACTCTTTAACAAATCATAAAGTAACGTGATAATATTTGCTGTATTTAAGTCATCTTCTAAATAAGCTCGAAACTTTTCATCATATTCTAAAAAGCATTCAGAATCTAAATCACCACTTTGACTTAAGCCTAAAACTTTAGTTTTCAGTTTTTGATAACTTAACGCTGCATTATCTAAAATGTCATAACTAAATACCAATTGTTTCCTATAATGACTTGTAAGACACATGAAACGATAGGCCAAAGGATTATAGCCTTTTTCTTTTAATAAAGATACTGTAAGTGTAGCTCCCTTACTTTTGCTCATTTTCCCTGTTTCATCCATCAAGTGTTCATTATGAAACCAATAATTACACCATTTATGTCCTAAATATGCTTCACTTTGCGCAATTTCATTCGTGTGATGTGGAAAAATATTATCAACAGCACCTCCATGAATATCTAAAGAATCGCCCAAATAATGCATGCAAATACCTGAACACTCAATATGCCAACCAGGATAACCAACTCCCCATGGGCTTTCCCATTTAAGGTCTTGGGAATCAAACTTTGATTTCGTAAACCACAAGACAAAATCTGCTTGATTTTTTTTACTTTCATCAAACGAAACGCTCTCGCGAACACCAACTACCATCTCATCTTCCTTATGATTTGTAAGCTGATAATAATCCTCTAATTTAGAAGTATCAAAATAAATATTCCCGCCCGCTTGATAAGCATAACCATCATCTAACAATTTCGCAATAATTTTAAAATAATCTTCAATATGTTCCGTTGCAGGCGCTACGACCTCAGGCACACGATTATTCAATAAGGAAAAATCTCTAAAAAACTGTTCTGTATAAAAATGAGCAATTTCAGAAACACTCATTTTCTTTGCCTTTGCCGATTTAACCATTTTATCTTCTCCAGAATCGGAATCACTTGTTAAATGACCAACATCTGTAATGTTCATAACACGAGTAACATCATAGCCTAAATATCTTAAAGCTTTATCTAAAATATCATGCCCAATATAGTTGCGCATATTACCGATATGTTGATCATGATATACTGTTGGACCACAGGTATAAAATTTTACTTTTCCAGGTTCATTCGGTACAAACTCTTCAATAGAATGAGTTAAAGTATTATAAATTTTCATAAGCAGTCACACCTTTCTACTAACGATTATATCATAAATATACGTAGAAATTCGAAAAAATAGTCCTTCACTAACGAAGAACTACTCACTTCTTGCTTTGACCAAGAAAAATAAAATAATAAACAATACTAATGTGCACATCTCTAAATCATTTATTACAAAAAATATCCTAGCATAAAAGAGAAAGTTTTACAACACTAAATTATTCCTTTCCAGAAGTATTCGAATTATTTTGTTGCTCCTTCATTTTCTTCTTTTTTTCACGTTGATAGTTTGAAATTGATACTTGGCCAGAAATAAAAATAACCAACCATGTAACAATAGCCCAAAATTTACCGAAAAAAGAATAAACAATGACAGCAAAAAAACAAGCGAACAAAAACCATACAGGCCTTGTAACTCTAGGATCATCAGTACTCACAAAAAAATGTTTCGAATAACCCTTATGATATTCGCCATAATCTAAAGGCGAATTATGTATTTCGGCTTGTGAGACAAAACCATCTTTTGGAGTCGTCGTAATTGTTCCTACTGTCAATGTAGAGTCATTTTCTAATTCAATAGTTTTTTCTGTCTTTTCCATACATACCACCTAACCAAAAAAGAACATAAAATGCTCCTATAAATATTCAACTATAGCAATATTTTTTACTAACTTTTCAACTAAATCTTCTGGATCATATTTATTAAAAATGCCAGTAAAATTACTATAATCCATCAAAAATAATTCATAATATTCTGAGAAAATTTCATAAACATTTTTAACACCTAGTTCAATTAAGTATTGAATATTAGCTTTTACTAATTTCTTACTTTCTTCTAAAGCATCAGCCATACGAGAAACAATATTACTTTCAATTTTTTCTATCTCTATGTCTGTAAAACCAACGGTTTCTAAAAATCTTAATTTTCCAGCTGAAGTACCAACTTGCGCAAGTACATTACGATATAAAGCATCAGGATCTTTTACGGATTCTAGTAAACCTGGATTATTTTGTAAACAATAATTCCAAAAGTCAACCAACGCATTTTCTCCTAATTGATATAATCTTGAAACCTTCCATAAACTAGACATATCGATACCGCGTGATTCCAAGAAAGTTACTAAATCAAATTGCGTAGAAGACATACCACTATTAATTATAGCAGCTAGTTTTTGAGTTGAGGTCACTTCAATCTTAGACTCAACATTACGGATTAATTCACTTACCATATTAATAACCTCCTTTAATAAGCCATAAATGGAACTTCTTTTGGATCCATTCCAAGCCCTTTAATTGCTTGTATTCTTTCTTCTAATTGTTTATAATCGTATTTTACTAATACTTGAGGATTTAAATAAATATCATGAATTTCTTTTCCGATTTGAACTAATAAATTAATTTTATTTTCTAATTCTCTATCATACATCATAACGATATGATTTACATAAACATCTGAAGCCATACCTTTAGCTTGAATTAAATTTAAATTATTTTCTACTAATTCTTTGTCAAAATTATCATAAAGCATCGTTACTTCATCAGAAGAAAAATCTAAATAATCAATCCCATGTTCGCTTAAAGTACGAATTAATTCTTCTTTCGTATCATTAATTACATACTCAGGTTTAATAACTGGTTCTTCTACAACTTCTTGCACTTCAGGTTCGCTCACAACCTCAGGAGTAACTTCCTTCTCCTCTACCATTGTTTTCGCTTCTTGAATTACTTCAGAAATAGACTTTCCAGATTTTTCTTTTGATTGATATTTTTCATCATATTGGAATAAAGCATCTTCTGGGAACATTAAGATTTTTGCAGTTTCTCTTTGTTCTTCCTCATTAAAACCAAACTCTTCCAAAAGGGATGTTATAGAATCTCTGGTAATATTAATATGTCCAGATAAAGCTAAAGTAAAATATTCATTCAATTTTTCTTGATTTGCCAAAGCAGCATCTTTACGAATACCCAATTCTTCTATAGTTGTAATTGCTGTATTCATTTCCTCTTCTACTTTAACTAATTCATCTTCAGCTTTTTTTGTATCACGTTCTACGGTTTCAATTGTTTTTGGTAAATTTCTTTCCAACTTATCCAATAAATTTTTAGGGTCAAAATCAATACGTAAACGAGTTAAAACAGTATCATAATCTTCACGATGAATTCCTTGCAAAGTATCCTTTAATTTTTCGCCTTGATCTTGCAATTCTTCACGCAATTGTTTCATATCAGCTATATTAGTTTGTAATTTTGCTTTTTCATCAGTAGTTCTAGCTTTTGTATCTTCTGCCTTATTTTTTTGGCGATCCATTTCTTTTAAAATATCACTATCTGCACCACGTAAATTATATAACTTATCTAATAATGCTTCAGTACTCACTGTCATAGTCAGTCACACTCCCTTTATTCTGTGACAATTATAGCAAATTAAATTTTTTTTGTAAATACTTTGTAAAAAATATTTTTTTATATTTCTTCAAACTAATATTTTATGATATAATTTTAAAACCAAAGAAATCTTTAGAATATATGTCTTTAAACGATGAGCCCTCACAGAAGTGAGGGTTTTTCATATACTACACTGAAACAATAAAAAGGAGGAATTTGTTTGAAAAAGAAATTAATAGCTACAATAATAGGAATTATTCTTATTGTAGCCATGGTAGTAACTTATACCATGCTAAACAAAGAGGCTGAAACAGGACTAACAAAATTACGACTTGCCGAAGTGACTCATAGTGCATTCTATGCTCCACTTTATGTTGCAATTGAACAGGAATATTTTAAAGAAGAAGGCCTAGACATTGAACTATTATTAACACCAGGTGCAGATAAAGTTGCTGCTGCTGTATTATCTGGCGACGTAGAAGTAGGTTTTGCTGGACCAGAAAGTGCAATCTATATTTATGAAGGCAAAGAAAGTGATTATTTAATTACATTTGCAGGCCTTACAAAACGTGATGGTCAATTTATCATTGGTAAAAATGACAATTTTGATTGGAAATCATTAGAAGGAAAAGAAGTATTAGTAGGAAGAAAAGGTGGAATGCCAGCCTTAAATTTCTTAAATGCATTAAAAAATGCAGGTGTTGATATTTCTAAAGTAAATTTAAACTACTCTGTAGAATTTGCAGCACTATCAGGTTCTTACATTGCAGGTATTGGTGATTTTGTAAATCTTTTTGAACCAAATGCTACGAAATTAGAGAAGGAAGGATTTGGAAATGTAGTCGCATCAATTGGAGAGAAATCTGGTATTATGCCTTACACAGCATTCTATAGTAAAAAAAGTTATTTACAAGATAACAAAGAAATATTACAAAAATTTAACAAGGCCTTAAATAAAGGATTAGAATATGTAAGCGCACATAGTGAAGCAGAAATTGCCAAAACTATATTACCTCAATTCCCAGACACAAGTTTAAAAGATTTAGAAAGTATCGTCAAAAGATATATAGAAAGCGATAGTTGGTATAAAACAACATTCATAAAAGAAGAAGACTTTAAAAATCTGGAAAAGTTAATGATTGAAAATAATCTTTTAAAAGACTATGTACCATACAATACTTTAATATATAATTTATCAAATGAATAAATTACTAACTCTTTCGCATATCAGTAAAAACTATGTTACTGAAAAAGAAGAAATTCAAGCCATTAAAGATATCACATTAGAAATAGAGGAAGGAAATATTATAACTATTGTAGGTTCTAGTGGATGTGGAAAATCCTCTCTTTTAAGTATCTTAGCTGGAATCGATTCAAAATCAAGTGGTGAAATAAAATTTTCAAAAGAGTCTCCGGTCATAGGTTATATGTTACAAAATGATGCCCTATTCCCATGGCTTACTATTTATGAAAATGCTATTTTAGGATTAAAAATCAGAAAAAAAGATACAAAAGAAAATTTAGAGTATGTCAAAAATCTTTTAGAAACCTATAAATTAAGCGAATTTAACGAAAAATATCCAAGTGAACTATCAGGAGGAATGAAACAACGTGTCGCACTTATTAGAACACTAGCTCTAAAACCAGACATTCTATTATTAGATGAACCATTCTCAGCTCTTGATTATCAATCAAGATTAGCTGTATCCGATGATGTCTATAATATCATAAAAAAAGAAGGCATTACGACAATTATGGTCTCACACGACATTGCAGAAGCCATATCAATGTCAGATAAAGTTGTAGTATTATCAAAAAGACCATGTTACATAAAAAAAATATATTCAATAGCATTAACGGATAAATCTACACCAATTGAAAATCGAAATGCTAAAGAATTTGCGACCTACTATAATAAAATATGGAAGGATTTGGATATCAATGTCTAGTGAATCATTTAAAAAAATGAAAAAACAGAAAAACAAAAAGAGACTTATTTTGATTACTCAAATTAGTATTGTTTTCTTGATTTTATTAACTTGGGAAATACTAGCAAAAGAAAAAATACTAAATCCATTCATTTTTTCAAGTCCAACTAGAATTATAGATACAATATGGAATTTAATAAAAACTGGTGAGCTTTGGGGACACATTGCCACAACCCTTTATGAAACAGCTCTTGCATTTACTATCGGGATATCTTTTGGATTTATTATAGCAATAATTTTATATGAATTGCCAACACTTGCAAAAATCATTGACCCTTTTTTAACAATGATTAACTCATTACCAAAAGTGGCCTTAGGTCCAATCATTATCATTTGGACAGGTGCAAATACAAAAAGTATCATAGTAATGGCTTTACTAATAAATTTAATAGTAAGTATTATGAATTTTTACAATGGATTCTTAGGAGCTGATGAAATAAAATTAAAGTTATTAAAAACTTTTGGCGCAACAAAAAAACAAATACTTAGATTTCTAATTATTCCCGAATCAAAAAGAACAATTATTTCATCCTTAAAAATAAATATTTCCATGACTTTAATTGGTGTAATTATGGGAGAATTTCTAGTAAGTAAAAAAGGCATAGGATATTTAATTATTTATGGTACACAAGTATTTAATTTAAATCTAGTTATGAGCGGAATTATCATACTTATTATTTTATCATTCTTAATTTATGAATGTATATCACTAATAGAAAAAAAGTTATCGAAAGATCGATAGCTTTTTAAAGCGTTATAATTGCTTAATTCTATGCGCAGTAATAATTGTATAGCAGTGCGCATTAACCGTTATTTTGCAATCATCTACACTTATATTCCAATTTCAGCACCATTTTCCAAAATGCGGAACCTACACCACTGAACAATATCGTTTGTTTCAATTTGTAAATTTCTTTTTATGCGCTCCATACCCATTTCTGTTGTATGAAGTTTATCTATGTTTTCTATTAGCTCTATCATCTGGACACCTCACAACTTCATTTTCTCGTATTTCAACAAGTTGATAGGATCTTACCAAGAACACAAAGTCCAATTGGAATTTATAAATTATCTTCCTTCACCATTAATAGTCTCCACTTGTTAAAGTTATTTTTTATTTCCATAGTCTTTTAAATAATTTATTAGAAATTGCATATTATCTATGTAGTATTCAATTTCATGCATCATTTTCAAAACTTGTTCACATTCTTTTGAATTATCAACCTGCTCTATTTCATCAGTATTTAGAATTAAATCTAAATTATAATACAAAAAGTCAAATCTTCCTAATAAATTTGCCACCACAAGGTTTTCAAAATCAATATTTTCAATAGATACACATTTGGTATATTCATCTAAAAATAGTTTTACTAAATCATAATCTAAATTGCAAGTTAACATTCCCGTCCAGCGAAGAAGAGTTTCTAAAAAATCTACACCAGTATCATCTACTCTACAAGATTCAAAATCAATTAAGTAAGGAGCTTCGTATTTCCATAAAACATTTGATGGCTTAATATCTCTATGACATATACCAGGCGATGCAATTCGTTTGTTTTTAGCTTGAATAACATTTTCAAATATTCCATAATATTTTTGATAATTGTTTAAATAAATTTTTTTAAATGGCATACAATCAAACTTTTTACATTGTATAAATTTAGACCAATCAATAGAATGTCTAATTATTTTGCTATAGCCAATTTTATAATCTATTGAATGAATTTTAGATAACAACTCTGCTATTTTACGAACATGTTTCGGTTCTATGTTGCTTTCAGATATTGCATAACCATCTATATAAGGATATACCATTATATTTTCTCCAAGCAAATTTATAATCTGAGTACCATCGATTTCTAATGCACTTACAACAGTAACTTCGTGCTGTTTACATATATTCGCTAGTTTCTCACTTACCACATATCTCTCAATATTTTTAGTGACATTTTGGTTTAAAATCTTTACTACAAAACTTCCATTAGAAGTGTCAATTCTATAAACATCATTTATAAGTCCTCCAGTAAGTGGTTTTACTGATAATATTTTATATCTATTTATTATTTCGGAATCATTCATATAATCTAGGAATTTAGTTTTATTTTCATAATCTTTTCTTATTGCGTTTTTTTTCATATTTTACTTTTCTCTTTTCATTATGATTTATCTCAAGGGCAAGCATCGGGATATAATATCCTAAGAGATTAAGCTTTATACTTTTCGATATGTTTTTGAATCAGTTCTTGATCATCAAAATAATTTATTTTCATTGCATCTTTTACTTCGTGTAATGTCTGGTTTGCAACCTCACTTGCGTAAATAGAACCTTGTTTCAAAATATTATAAACTTCGTCTATACGAGCTTCATAATAGGAGCGTTTCTCACGAATCGGTTCTAACAGCCTTTCAAGCACATCCACCAAAAATTTCTTGATTTTTACATCCCCAAGTCCCCCACGTTCATAATGTGCTTTTAATTCATCTAAATTTTGATACTCAGGTAAAAATTTCTCAAAATCAGCAGGTTCAACAAAAACATCCAAATAAGTAAATACGGTATTACCTTCAACTTTACCAGGATCTTCAACATGAAGATGTTCAGGATCCGTATACATACTCATAACTTTACGTTTTACCTCATTCTTAGTATCAGCTAGATAAATTCCATTCCCTAAAGATTTACTCATCTTGGCATTTCCATCAATTCCAGGAAGACGAAGAGCATTTTTAGAATCTGGTAAAACTGCCTCTGGTTCCACTAAAACATCATCATAAATACGATTAAAACTACGCACGATTTCTCGTGCTTGTTCAAGCATCGGAAGTTGATCTTCTCCAACAGGAACAATACTCGCTTTAAAAGCTGTTATGTCAGCTGCTTGGCTAATGGGATAAGTAAAAAAGCCAACAGGAATATTTGCCTCAAAATCACGCATTTTAATCTCACTTTTTACAGTTGGGTTTCTCTGAAGCCTAGAAACTGTAACCAAATTGTTATAGAAAAAAGTAAGCTCTGTTAGCGCTGAGACTTGAGACTGTATAAATAATGTGATTTTTTCAGGATCAAGTCCAACAGACAAATAATCAAGAGCAACCTCAATAATATTTTCACGAATTTTTTCAGGATTATCAGCATTATCAGTTAAAGCTTGAGCATCAGCGATCATTACAAACATTTCGTCAAAATTTGCTTCATTTTGAAGTCTAACACGATTTTGTAAAGAACCAACATAATGTCCTAAATGCAATCTCCCAGTAGGTCGATCCCCCGTTAAAATAACTTTTTTTGTAGACATACTATCACATCCTTAAAAATATTCTATCATAGACAAAAAAAAATAAAAAGAAAAGCTGCTCACTTTTCCAAAAATTAACTATTTTAAATCATCAATCATCGCGTCCATAAGCATTTGTTTTACCCTTGTAAACTCGGTCTCGTTCTGAACAGGAAATAATTGATTAGACTTCACATCTAACAAAGAATGTCTCAAAATTAACGGTGATTGAACTATAGGATTTTCATTCTCATCAATTTCTAACAAAAGAAAATATTCAGAATCACCATCTACAATTTTAGAGCTTATTGAGTAATCTTTGCCATTTAATGTTAAAATATCATATAATTCATATTTCATACTTATCTTCCTCTTCCTTGATTAGAGTTTTCTAACTCAATAGTCTCCTGAAATGGCGATAGATTTTCATCAACCATAAACGTTCCAGTTGGAATTCTATGTATCGCATAATCTTCTTCACCAGTTTGAGCAACCGCGTCCACAGACCTTAATATTCCACCCTCAGAATCAATAGTATAAACTTTTGTAGCCGCGTCTTTCTCTTCCATGTTTACCGTTAAAGAAGTACCATCAGGCATTTCATATTTACGATTAACAATACGATACTCATCATTTGGATATTTTGGCGACAAAGGCACATCAGAACCACTTTGATAAATAAAAGCAGTCTCTCCAGGTTCAATTTTAAAATTCGTCGCATCTGTCCAATCTTGATAAAAATCTTTAAGATTCACATCATTAATTTGGAAATCTGTAGATAAATTTTCATCTAGATCAGTCTCTTCAAAAGAAGTATTAAGAATATTTTCATCAAGATTCGCAAAATCAAATGATTCATTTTCTTTGGCATCTTCAGAAACGCTCTCTACAACATTTAAATTTTTAGAAGTTTTCGGCATATATTTAGCAAAGCCCATAAGCGCAGTAGAAGCCACTAAAAGCACTGCTGCTACAGCAACTCTTTTTAATTTTTTCTTAAAAGACTCTAAAAACTTAGGTTTGCGTTTCTTTTCAACAACAATCGCATTTTCAGGATTTACAGCATCAGCATAATGTGCAATAATTTCTAAAAATTCTTCTTTATATTCCTCATCCAAAGTATATTGTTTACCATTGACTGTATATATAAAAGGATTATGAACTTCTCTAGAACATATCATTTCTATTTTTTTAATATAATAATTTTCTTTCTCTTTTTGATTCAAGTTTTCCTCAAGATGCATTAAATCATCGTTTACTTCTAATTCTTTAGAAGCTTTTTGATATTCTTCATAACAGGTTCGAAAAGCAGGAACATCTGGAAGCGAAACAAGATATTTAGCATCATCCAATTGAACTTCCTGAACATCTTGAGTTGCATTTGCTAAATATTTTTGCATTAAATCTTTAAAGTAATTTCTTCTCTCTTCAACAGAAAAAGATTCCACAGCTATCCAATCAATAGGGACACTAAACAATTGAACATTTTTAGAATGTTGATTTAAAAGGATCGCTATTTTGTCATACAATTCTTTATACTCAAGAGGAACATATTTTCCTTTAATATAACATTTATTTAAAGCCATATCACAACGTGCTTCAATTTGTAACATCAAATTTGCCAAATAAGATTTCTTCTGAGGCTCAGTCATTGTTTCATATAAATCGCCTTCAAATACTACAGGTGGATATATATTTTCGAGTTCCTCTTCAATAGTTTTTACTTCAAACAATAATCTCTGATATTTACCTACCAATTTTTTTGGAATATTAACACGCACATCTTTATCATGTAAAGAATAAGTTAAAGTCTGCTTTTTCCCTTTTCCATTTTCTATTTCATGCATTTCATCATACAATTGTTGCAATTTTACCTGCAATTCTTCTTCATTTTCATCAGTTTTAAAATTTACCAAAGGTTCAAAAGACGGTAAATCTAAATGATAAGGGTCTTCTTCACTTCTCTCAAAATTCATGTATACAGCCTTTTGAGAATTATCAAGTTCGGCCAGTTGTTGTAACAAAGAAGAATCAAGTCTATCTAGTTCTTCCATTTGAGCTTGATAAAAGTCTTTTTTTATTCCCGGAATAGATACAGGAAAACCGTATTCATTTAAAACAGTTTCAAGAAATGTACCATCGGGTATTCCAATATTCTCTATATTTCTTAATGAAACAATTATTTCACGTCGTTTATAAAAAGCATTAATAAGTTCTTGCTCTTTCTGTAATTCTTCTTGTAATTAAGCTTCTTCATTTCGAAAACTATTTATAAGATCCCAATAATCTTGACGCTCCTTTAACCATGAATTTAATTCATTTTGAAAAGAATTATCCTCCGAAGCATTATTCTTTTCTTCCACTTCTTTCACTGCTTGATATAACTCAGGTAATAATGCTTCAAAATCATTTATATCTTTGATTAACTCATTATGTCGTAAAATTTTAGCATCTCTTTCATTTAATTTTTTCTCCATAATCTCATATAATTCTTCTGTAGTTTTATTCATAATACCCCTACTCTCTATAATAAAAGTAACATAATAACTATCTAAAGTCAAACAATAGAAAAAAACACTCCAAAAGGAATGTAATTTTAAAATGCTCCAGACCAAGAACTATGCGTTGGCTTATTTGCAGCGCAACGAGAATACATAAGATTAATATTTGAACCATCTTTTCTCACAAAATTATCCCCATATATTATAGATTCTAATTTAGAATTATCTGCAAACATAACAGATGTATCCGTAACATTAGAAGTATCAAAACTGCTTATGTTTAAATTTGTTAAACTGTTACAACCACAAAACATACCAGCCATAGTTGTTGCACTCAAGGTATCAAAATTACTTACGTCTAAACTAGTTAAGCCATTACAATTATAAAACATATCAGACATATCAGTAACATTAGAAGTATTAAAATTACTTACATCTAAGTTCGTTAAACTACTACATGAACAAAACATATATCTCATAGTTGTTACACTTGAAGTGTCAAAATTACTTACGTCTAAACTAATTAAACTACTACATCGATTAAACATAAAAAGCATCACGGTTACTTTAGATGTATCAAAATTACTTATATCTAAGCTTACTAAACTATCGCACTGATTAAACATATAAGACATATCAGTCACACTAGATGTATCAAAATTACTTAAATTCAAGCTTGTTAAATTTAGACAACGACTAAACATATCACTCATATCAGTAACATTAGAAGTATCAAAATTACTTACATCTAAACTTATTAGACTATTACAATCTCGAAACATATAAGACATATTAGTTACACTAGACGTATCAAAATTACTAAAGTTTAAACTTGTTAAATTTTTACACTCTCGAAACATCTGAAACATACTTGTCACCTTTGAAGTATCTAAATATTCCATACCTTCAATCTCAACTAAATTTGTAAATCCATAAAACAAACTAGAACTATCTGGATTTAAGATTAGCTTTTGAGAGCTTTGTAAATAGGCTGTATAAGTATTACCATCTTCATTAGGTATTATATAGGACATAATGCTTCCATCTTGAGTAGTGGATTCATCACTGGTTTTGAGCGAATTTTCAATCTCTTGCATCTCATTTTGAATCACTATTTTCGTAATACTACTTTTATACTCCCACATACCTTCTGTCTCATTAGAAGAAACAGTCCGTAACACTCCAGGTGCCTTTAATGCTTCATTTATATAGCTAGAATTAATAGTAATTTTGCCCTGCCATATTGCATTTTGAGTATTAGGCGTATCATACATTATTGACTCGTCTAACCAAGCTCTAAGATCATATTCTTTTTCTTCATTCACATCTAAATACCAACTATCTAAAATATATGCACTTTGAACATTCTCTAAAACCGGAGTTGCAGCTGGATTTTTTGTTAAAATCTTGGCTTTTTCTTCATTTAATTTTACTTTTAAATAATTAATATCTAATGTAGATTGTTCTAATGTTTCCAATGCAATGCTATAACTTGCAAATGCTTCACAATTATTTTTAATTTTAAATTTGTATGGAGTTAAAGATGAGCCTTTCATATCCGTAATAGGATAAGCGTTTTCTAAGTTTATATTCGTTCCATTCTCTTCTAAAAAAGTAATGCTAAAGCAGCTTGAAGATATCGTGTTGGTTGTTTCTTGTTGTAATGTAATTTGCCATAAAGCAAAACTTGCTCCTATCATTAATATTGTAAGGATAAGAAACATAACTACAAAAAAACTTTTTTTATTTTTCATATAGTACCTACTTTCTTTATTATAAGGATAACATAGCCTACCACCTTAAAGTCAATTTACAAATTCTTTACGTTATTTAAAATTTTAAAAAAACACTCCAAAAGGAATGTAATTTTAAAATGCTCCAGACCAAGAACTATGCGTTGGTTTATTTGCAGCACAACGAGAATACATGAGATTGATATTTGAACCATCTTTTCTCACAAAATTATCCCCATATATTATAGACTCAAGTCTAGAATTATCATAAAACATACCAGACATATTTGTTGTATTTGAAGTATCAAAACTTCTAACATCTAAACTTATTAAACTATTGCAACCTCGAAACATATCAGACATATCAGTTACACTCGATGTATCAAAATTACTTACATTTAAACTAGTTAAGCCATTACAATTATAAAACATACTAGACATATCAATAACGTTAGAAGTGTTAAAATTACTTACATCCAAATAAGTCAAACTACTACAATTATTAAACATATAAGTCGTAGTTGTTGCAAGCGAGGTATCAAAATTACTTAGATCTAAACTTACTAAACTACTACAATGCCCGAACATAAAATTCATGAATGTTACATTAGATGTATCAAAGTTACTTAGATCTAAACTTGTTAGACTACTACAGCCATTAAACATATAAGACATATCAGTTACACTCGACGTATCAAAACTATTTAAATTTAAACTTGTTAAATCCGTACAACGAGAAAACATATCACTCATAGTTGTTACACTCGAAGTATCAAAATTACTTAAATCTAAACTTACTAAACTATTACAATCTCGAAACATATAAGACATATCAGTTACACTTGAAGTATCAAAATTGCTTAAATCTAAACTTGTTAAATTCTTACACTCTCGAAACATCTGAAACATACTTGTCACGTTCGTAGTATCTAAATATTCCATACCTTCAATCTCAACTAAATTTTCAAATCCATAAAACAACCCAGAGCTATCCGAATTTAAGACTAATTTTTTATTACTTTGTAAATATGCGGTATAAGTATTCCCATCTTCATTAGGTACTACATATGACATAATACTTTCATCTTGTGTAGTGGATTCATCACTTATTTTAATCGAATTCTCAAGATTTTTTAATTCATTTTGAATCACTATTTTCGTAATACTACTTTTATATTCCCACAGTCCTTCTGTCTCATTATAAGAAACAGTCCGTAACATTCCAGGTGCCTTTAATGCTTCATTTATATAACTAGAATTAATAGTAATTTTGCCCTGCCATATTGCATTTTGAGTATTAGGGGTATCAAACATTACCGATTCATCCAACCAAGCTCTAAGATCATATTCCTTTTCTTCATTAACATCTAAATACCAGCTCTCTAAGGTATACGCACTTTGAGCATTCTCTAAAACAGGAGATGCTTCAGGATTTTTTGTTAAAATCTTAGCTTTTTCATCATTTAATTTTACTTTTAAATAATTGATATCCAATGTAGATTGTTCTAGTGTTTCCAATGCAATGCTATAACTTGCAAATGCCTCACAATTATTTTTAATTTTAAATTTATATGGCATTAAAGTGGTACCTTCCATATCCGTGATAGGATAAGCATTTTCTAAATTTATATTCGTTCCATCTTCTTCCAAAAAGGTAATGCTAAAACAACCTGAAGATATCTTATTTGTTGTCTCCTGCTGTAATGAAACTTGCCATAAAGCAAAACTTGAACCCACCATCAAAATTACAAGTAGAATGAGCATAGATACAAAAAAACCTTTTTTAACTTTCATATAGTACCTACTCCTTTAGTATAAGGATACCATACCCTCCCCCCCTAAAGTCAAGTTACAAATTCTTTACGTCATTTAAAAATTAAAAAAACACTCCAAAAAGGAATGTCTTTTATATTAAACTAATTCTAACTTAACTTGTAAAGCGTCATCGCCAATACGTTCAGTAATCTTAATTATTCTTGTATATCCACCATTACGATCTTTATATTTAGGTGCAAGTTCATTAAATATTTTGCTTACTACCTCATTATCATTATGAAAGAATGCTAAAGCTTTACGACGAGATACTAGCGTACCTCTTTTTCCATAAGTAATCATTTTTTCAACAAATTTTCTCACTTCTTTTGCTCTAGCTTCTGTTGTAATAACACTGCCATTTAAAACTACTGTTTTTGAAAGTCCTGCTAAAATACTTCTTCTGTGACGAGTTTCTCTTCCTAATTTTCTATAAGCCATACTAACTAACCTCCTTAATCACGGAACTTAAGTCCCATTTCATCTACTTTATCTAATACTTCTTTTAAAGATTTCTTTCCTAAATTACGAATCTTCGTAACTTCAACCTCTTTTTTATTGATTAAATCTTGAACCGTATGAATTCCTGCTCTTTTCAAACAGTTATAAGCACGAACTGAGAACTCAATTTCTTCAATTGGAGTTTCCAAAGTTTTTGTAATTGTATCAATTTTCTTTTCGCTCATAAGACCAGCAACATCACTAATAGCATTTAAATCAGCTACAATACTAAAATGTTCAATTAAAATCTTAGCAGCAAGAGCCATACATTCTTCTGGAGAAATGCTTCCGTTTGTTTCAACTTCAACAATTAATTTATCATAATTTTCATTATGTCCAACACGAGCACTCTCTACTTCATAGTTTACTCTCTCAACTGGAGAATACAAAGAATCAATAGCAATTACTCCTGGTTTATCTTGAGCATACATTCTTTGATTTTCTTTTGAATCTACATACCCACTACCATTATTGCAAGTAAGTTCCATAGAAATTTTTCCACCTTCAACCAAGTTACATATTACAAAGTCAGGATTAACGATTTCTATATCAGCATCGCACTCAATCATTCCAGCAGTAACAGGTCCTTCACTATCAGCTTCAAGTCTTAAAATATGAGGTTCTTCCGTATGATTTTTTAGAACTACACTCTTAAGATTCAAAATGATAGAAGTTACATCTTCATATACACCATCTATTTTTTGGAATTCATGTTGAACACCATCTATTTTTACAGTAGTAAAAGCACATCCAGGCATACTACCTAACATAACACGACGAAGCCCAGTACCAATTGTTTGCCCGAAACCTCTTTCTAATGGCTCTAATTCAAATTTTCCAAAATGATTACTATCTTGGTATTCTGTAATTTTATATTCTGGTTTTTCAAATTTAATCATATATTAACATTCCTTTCCAACATTAATTTCTAGGTCTTTTTGGTGGACGACATCCATTATGAGGAATAGGTGTTTCATCTACAATACTTGTTACTTCTAATCCTACAGCTTGTAATTGACGAATCGCATTTTCTCTTCCAGCTCCTAAGCCTTTTACACGAACTTCTACTTTTTTTACTCCGCATTCCATAGCTGCACGTCCAGCAGCTTCTGCACTATTACCAGCGGCATAAGGTGTTTTCTTTTTTGAACCTTTATAACCAATAGTTCCAGCACTAGCCCAACTTATAACATTACCATCTTTATCTGTAATAGTAACAATTGTATTATTATAATTTGATTTGATATGAGCAACAGCTTCTGGAATATTCTTCTTAACTTTTCTTTTTCTTCTATTATATGCCATAAATAAACCTCCTATTTACCTACTTTTTTCTTATTAGCAACTACTTTACCCTTACCTTTTCTTGTACGAGCATTGCGGCTAGTTCTTTGTCCTCTAACAGGAAGTCCTTTTTTATGACGAACTCCTTGATAAGAGTTAATTTCCATTTTTTCTTTAATACTCATTTGAACTTCACGACGAAGATCTCCTTCAACTACATGATTATCAATTTCTTTACGTAACGCCTGAATATCTTCTTCTGTCAAATCTTTAACTTTGCGATCCCGAGGAACTCCAGCATTTTCACAAATTGTGATTGCTAAGCTTCTTCCGATACCATAAATAGCTGTTAAACCGATACAAACATGTTTTTCATTTGGTAATTCAATATTTTTAATTCTTGCCATATACTAACCTCTACTTTCCTTGTTTTTGTTTGTGTTTTGGATTTTCACAAATAACCATTACTTTCCCATTTCTTCTAATAGTCTTACATTTTTGACAAATATGTTTTACAGATGCTCTAACTTTCATAAATTTACCTCCATTATCTTTTATTCCATGTAATTCGCCCACGTGTTAAATCATAAGGAGAAAGTTCAATAGTGACTGTATCACCTGGTAGAATACGAATCATATGTACTCGCATTTTACCAGAAACGTAGGCCTCTACAGTATGTCCATTAGGAAGTTCTACTAAATAATCTCCGCCTTTGATAACATCGATTACTTTTCCTTCCACTTCTATTTTATCAGACTTCGTATTTGCACTCGGTCCTCTTTTCACTACATCTTTGCTTTGCAAATTGCTTTTTCGATCATTTCTTTTCGCCATATTTATTCTCCTGTTAAAATTTCATAACCATCGTCTGTCACGACAATAGTATGTTCAAAGTGACAAGATGGACTCCCATCACGTGTCACAACTGTCCAGTCATTATCTAACATAACAACATCTTTAGCACCTAAATTAAGCATAGGCTCTATCGCAAGTGTCATGCCTTTTTTTAAAACTAGTCCAGTATTTTTTTCGCCATAATTTGGAACATCAGGTTCTTCATGCATATTAGTTCCAATACCATGTCCCACAAGTTCTTCGACAACAGACAAACCATGCGCATGAGCATACTCGGATATCGCATTACCAATATCACCAATACGTGCTCCAGGTTTAACTACTTTAAGACCTTCATATAAAGAGGCTTCCGTATCTAAAACCATTTGCCGAATCTCATGAGTAACCTCTCCTACCAAATAAGTTCTTGTCATATCTGACTCATATCCAGCCTTACGAACAGTAAAATCTAGTTTCACAATATCGCCATTTTTGAGTTTTCTATTTCCTGGTATTCCATGAACAACTTCATCATTAATACAAATACATGCACTGGCAGGAAAGCCTTCATATCCCAAACAAGATGGAACTCCTCCATGCTTTATTATAAAATCATGAATTTTTTTATCAAGCTCTTTTGTACTAACACCAGGCTTGATATATTTTTCCATTTCCTTATGAGCTAAATAATTTATATGTCCTGCTTCTTTCATGAGCTTAATCTCTCGTTCACTTTTAATATTCACGAATCACACCTCGCAATTTTAAAAAAGCTTCTGTTTGATCTAATACATCATTACAAATTACTTGCAAACAATTCTTTTCTCTATAGTACTCTATAATTGGTTCAGTACTCTTTAAATACGTTTCATAACGTACTAAAAAAGAATCCAGCTTATCATCATCTCTTGTAATTAGTGGATAACCGCAATCATCACATACTTCACTTACAAGTGGTCTAAAAGCTTCTTGATTTAAATTGTAACTTCGATAACAATTAGAACAAACTCTTCTTCCCATAACTCGGTCAATAAGTGTCTTCTTATTCACGTCAATAACAATTACTACGACATCAAAAATCCCCAAGTCGGATAATATTATATCAAGATTCTGTGCCTGATGCAATGTTCTTGGAAAGCCATCTAAAATAAAAGGTTTTGATTTATCGCGATTCTTAAGTGCCTCTTCTACAAGCGGTAAAATAATCTCATCGCGAACAAGCTCACCAGATTCCAAAATATCTTTTAAAGAATCATTTTGAACAGAACAATTTCTTAATATACTGCCTGTTGAAAAATGTTGATAACTGTAGTTTTCTACTAAATAATCACTAAATGTTCCTTTACCAGCCAAAGGAGGCGCAAGAAATATTACATTTCTCACTTAATTCCTCTTCTGCTAGCAAAGCTTCTAGAAACTAAACCACTTTGAATTTGTTTATAAGTTTCAATAGCAACTCCAACTACAATTAAGATACCTGTTCCACCAATTGCTACGCTTTGATCAAGACCTGTCAAGTTAGAAATCAAGATAGGTAATCCTGCAAGTACAGCAATAAATATAGAACCCACAAGCGTTAATCTTCCAACAACTTTACTAATATATTTTGTAGTTTCTACACCAGGACGTATCCCTGGAATATAAGCACCACTTTTATTTAAGTCTTTACTCATTTCTTCAGGATTCATAGCCATAAAAGTATAAAAATAACTGAAGAAAACAATAAGAGCAATATACAAGATAAAGCCAGTTGGAGAAGTATACATGATATATTTTGTTACAAAATCAATTGCCGCTGTATTTCCGATAATATTTACAACAATAGATGGAATTGTTAAAAGCATAGACGCAAATATTACAGGCATTACTCCAGCATAATTAATTCGTAAAGGTAAATAAGATTGCTTATTTCCATATGCACTCACAGTTTTGTTTGCATATTGAATAGGTATCTTTCTCTCAGCAAGAGTTATCCAAACAACTCCTACTATAACAGAAACATACATAATTAGATAAAGAATAAAGAATAATATTCCAACCCAATTAGCATAAGTGCCTGATGTTATGAATGCTTGAAACGCACCAATAAATACTGCCGGCAAAGACAATACAATACTAGCCATAATAAGTAGGGATTGCCCATTTCCAATACCTCTACTAGTAATTTGATCTCCAAGCCATAACAAGAAAGATGTACCAGCACTCATAACAAGCGTAATACGCATTGCCATACCTACATCCTTTACACCAAGTAAAAATACTGTAAGAACATAAGATTGAATAAATGCAAGTATAATACCTAGATAACGAGTAATACGATTAATTTTTTGTCTTCCAACATAACCTTGTTCTTTTAAATCTTTAAAATAAGGAATAATATCCATTGTTAAGAGTTGAGTAACAATAGAAGCATTAATATAAGGGGTAACACCAAGTCCAAAGATTGAAAATTTATCAAATCCTCCACCACTCATCAGGTTAAAGATTCCCAAAAATCCTAAATTACCGTATAAAGTACTAAGCCACCCAGATGCCCATACAATCGTAAGTCCGCATCCAACTGCATATAAGCCTAATACAAACAAAGTAAATAAAATTCTTTTTCTTAAATCTTTGGCATCAGGTGAGAAAATCCTGAGTGACCCTTTTTTCATTAAATCACCTCAGTATTTCCACCAGACTCTTCAATTTTAGTAACAGCAATACTAGAGAAACGATTTGCTTTAACAGTAAGTTTCTTAGTTAATGTACCATTTGCTAAAACTTTCACGCCACTTAATTGTTTCTTAATAATTCCGCGTTCCTTTAAAACTTCAGGAGTAACAACGTCTCCGTCTTCAAAGTACTTATCTAAATCACTTAAATTAATAACAGCATATTTTGTTTCAAAACGAGTATTTTTAAATCCTCTTTTTGGAATTCTTCTATATAAAGGAGATTGTCCACCTTGGAACCAAGCACTGATACTTGCTCCACTACGAGCTTTTTGTCCTTTTTCTCCATGAGTAGAAGTCTTTCCCATTCCAGATCCTGGACCATGTCCTACACGTTTTCTTGTTTTTAATTCTTTTGTCTTAGGTAAACTCTCTAATTTCATATTATAACTCCTCTACTTTCTTTCCACGTAAAGCAGCAATTTTAGCTGGAGTTCGAACAGATTTTAAAGCCTCTAAAGTAGCTTTAGCAACATTAACTTGTGTATTGCTTCCAAGACTCTTAGAAACGATATCTTTAATACCAGCAAGTTCTAATACTGCACGAGCAGCACCACCAGCGATAACTCCAGTACCTTCTTTAGCAGGTTTAACAAGTACAACTGCACGACCAACCTTACCAGTAGCTTCATGAGGAATCGTACGATTATCCTCAATTGCTACACGAACAACATTTTTATTAGCTGCTTTAGAAGCCTTAGCAATCGCGTCATTAACTTCATTAGCCTTACCAGTACCCATACCTACTAAACCTTTACGGTTACCAACTACAACGGTAGCAGAGAAACGAAAATGTCTTCCACCCTTTGTAACTTTAGTAACACGACCAAGGTTAATAACTTTTTCTTCCAATAATTTTTTCTTTGGATCCATTTTTTGTGTTCTAGCCATATTCGTACCCTCCTAAAACTCTAAGCCGTTTTCACGAGCAGCTTCAGCAAGCGCAGCTACTCGTCCATGATAAAGATATCCACCTCTATCAAATACGACTTTTTCTATTTTTGCTTTTTTACATTTTTCAGCAATATCTTTTCCAACAGCTTTAGCACCATCTATATTCCCGCCATTGATTTTTAAATTCTTAGAAGAAGAACTAACTAAAGTGATTCCCTTTACATCATCAATAACTTGAGCGTAAATTTCTTTATTAGAACGGAAAACATCTAGTCTTGGACATTCACTTGTTCCACTAATCGTTTTACGTACACGTGCATGACGTCTTAGTCTTGCAACATTCTTTGATTCTTTCTTTATCATACTATCACCTACTTAGCCGCTTTCTTTCCTTCTTTACGTCTTATATGTTCGCCTTTATATCGAATTCCTTTACCTTTATAAGGTTCTGGACTTCTTATCTCGCGAATTTTAGCCGCAAATTCAGATACTTTTTGTTTATCAATACCAAATAATTCAATTTCAGTATTACTAACACTAGTCACAGAAATTCCCTCAGGTGCAACCATTTCAACTGGATGAGAGAAACCAGCGTTAATTCCAATTTTATTTCCAGAAACGTTAAAACGATATCCGACTCCAACAATTTCTAGACTTTTTTTATAACCTTCACTTACACCAATAAGCATGTTTTCAATTAAAGAATTTGTTGTTCCAGCCATAACATTTGCACGAGCTGATGTATCAACTGGTTTTGTTAAAACAGAATCCTCTTCAATTGAAACAACCACTAGAGGATCAATTGTAAGTGTAAGTTCGCCTTTACTTGATTTTGTAGTAAAGACATTTCCATTTAAACTAGCTTCAACGCCAGTTGGAATTTGAAGTTTTCTATTTGCAATTCTACTCATAATACACTCTTACCAAATATAGGCAAGAACTTCGCCTCCTAACTTAGCTGCTCTAGCTTCTTTATCTGTCATCAATCCCTTACTAGTAGAGATGATAGCAATTCCAAGTCCGTTAAGAACACGAGGAATTTCATCAGCTTTTGCATATACACGTAAACCAGATTTACTAATACGTTTTAATCCAGTAATTACTCTTTCTTTACGATCACCATATTTTAAAGTCAAGAACAATTTATCACCATTTGTACCTTTAACATATTCATACTCAGCAATATAACCTTCTCTTTTTAAAATTTCAGCAATACCTAAAGTCATTTTTGTACCAATAACTTCAACTTTATCATATTTTAATTGATTTGCATTACGAATTCTTGTAAGCATATCTGCGATTTTATCTGCTACAAACATATCAAACTCCTCCTTCCTACCAACTTGCCTTTTTTACGCCAGGAATTTTTCCTTCATTTGCTAGTTCTCTAAAGCAAATACGGCATAAATGGTATTTACGTAGAACACCATGAGGTCTTCCACAACGTTCGCATCTTGTATAAGCTCTTGATGAAAACTTTGGTGTACGTGATTGTTTCACTTTCAAACTTGTTTTTGCCATAGTGTCCTCCTAATTTTTGAAAGGCATTTTAAATGCTGCAAGCAATGCCTTAGCTTCGTCGTTAGAATTTGCAGTTGTAACAAATACAATATCCATACCACGAATCTTTAAAATACTGTCATACTCAATCTCTGGAAAGATTAATTGTTCTTTAATACCTAAAGTATAATTCCCATGACCGTCAAATGATGTCTTAGGAACTCCTCTAAAATCTCTAACACGAGGAAGAGCAACACGAATTAATTTTTCTAAGAAAGTATACATTTTCTCACCACGAAGTGTAACTTTAACTCCGATATTTTGTCCTTCGCGAATTTTAAATCCAGCGATTGACTTACGTGCTTTTGTAATAACTGCTTTTTGTCCTGTAATTGTTTCTAAATCTTTTAAAGCAGCTTCAATATATTTTTCATCAGTGTGGCCTTCACCAACACCAATATTGATAACAATTTTTTCTAATTTTGGAACTTGCATAACTGTTTTGTAATTAAATTCTTTCATTAATGCAGGAATAATTTCCTTATTATATAATTCTTTAAATGTACTCATAAATTCCCACCTTAATCCTTTTTCTCTTTCTTTTTAGGTTCAGCTTCAATTTTTTGAACATTAGAAACATGGATTGGAGCTTCTTGACTGAAAATTCCACCATTTTGATTCATTTGATTTGGTTTTTGATGTTTCTTAACAATGTTAATTCCTTCAACAATAACCTTATCTTTTTTCTTTAATGTTTTTAAAACCTTACCAGTTTTTCCTCTATCTTTACCGGCTAAAATTTTAACTTCGTCATTAACTTTTACTTTCATAATGCCCTCCTATATTACTTCACTAGCTAAAGAAACGATTTTCATGAAATCACGTTCACGAAGCTCTCTAGCAACTGGACCTAATACACGTGTACCAACTGGAGTCTTATCATCTTTAATAATTACACATGCGTTATCATCAAATTTGATATAACTTCCGTCAGCACGACGTACGCCTTCAACACTTCTTACAATAACAGCTTTTACAACTTTTCCTTTTTTCAAATTTCCATTTGGGATAGCTTTTTTAACCGTACAAACAACAGTATCACCAATGTTTGCAGTTTTTCTTTTACTTCCACCTAAGCAGCGAATAACTAAAACTTCACGAGCTCCAGAGTTATCAGCAACTTTAAGTCTTGATTCTTGCATTACCATAAGATTACCTCCTATAGAATAACAGCTTCAATTAGAACTTCTACAAGCTCATATCTCTTTGTTTTAGATAATGGTCTTGTCGCTCTAATTCTTACTGTATCTCCAACTTTTGCTACATTCTTTTCATCATGAGCAGCATATTTTTTTGAATATTTTACGCGTTTCCCATATAGTGGATGTTTTTTATGTGTTTCGACTAAAACTGTAATCGTTTTGTCACAACTGGCACTTACAACTTTACCAACTAATTCTTGTTTTCTATTTTCTGCCATTATTCGTTACCTCCATCCAATTCTCTTTCTTTTAAAATTGTCATCATTCTTGCTATATCTTTCTTCAAAGCACTAATTTTATGAGGTTTTTCTAATGCGCCTCTTGCATTTTGCATACGCAAGTCAAGTAATTCACTTTTACCAGTTTTAATTTTTTCTAGAATCTCTTCAGTAGATAATTTACGAATTTCTGCGGTCTTCATTAGATTTCACCTTCTTTTTTTACAAATTTACATTTAACAGGTAGTTTATGAGAAGCAAGTCTCAAAGCTTCACGAGCGATTTCTTCACTTACTCCAGAAATTTCAAACATAATTTTTCCTTGTTTTACTACTGCTACCCATTCTTCTACGTTACCTTTACCTTTACCTTGACGAGTTTCCAAAGGTTTTTTCGTACGAGCTAAATGAGGGAAAATATTGATATACACTTTTCCACCACGTTTCATAAAACGAGTCATCGCAATACGAGCTGCTTCAATTTGACGAGCACTAACATAATTTCCTTCTTTAGCCATTAAACCATATTCACCAAAATGTAATTCAGTGTTTCCTTTTGCATGTCCATCATAAGTTAGTCTATGAGGTTTACGATACTTAGTTCTTTTTGGCATCAACATGGGATTCACTCTCCTTTACATTTTTACGAGTTGGAAGAATTTCACCTTTATAAATCCATACCTTAACACCGATTTTTCCATAAGTTGTATCTGCTTCAGCTTGAGCATAATCAATGTCAGCACGAATTGTATGAAGTGGAACAGTTCCTTCTGTATAACCTTCACTACGAGCCATTTCAGCACCACCAAGTCTTCCAGAAACTAAAGTCTTAATACCTTTTGCTCCAGCTTTCATAGTGTTTCTAATAGCACGTTTTTGAGCACTTCTAAATGGTGCACGGTTTGCAATTTGCATTGCAATATTATTTGCAACTAATTGAGCACATAAGTCAGCATTTTTTGATACATCAACAATTGATACATATACATCTTCTTTCACTTCACGAGAAAGTTCCTTACGTAATTTATCAATATCTTCTCCACCACGACCAATGATTACTCCTGGTTTAGCAGTGTTGATAGTAATTTCACATCTGTCTTTCTTACGTTCTATAGTAATAGAAGCAACAGCTGCATCTTTAAGTCTTTTACTTAAATACTCACGGATTTTAAGGTCTTTATTTAAAGTAGTACCAAAATTTTTCTTATCAGCATACCATTTTGAGTCCCAATCTTTATTTACACCTAAACGATATCCAATTGGATTAACCTTTTGTCCCATTAGCGATTGCCTCCTTCTAATCCATCACTTACTTTAACAGTAATATGACTAGTTCTTTTATCTCTTCTACCTATACGTCCACGGCTTGCATATTGAATTCTTTTATATACAGGTCCTGGATTAATAAAACATTCAGAAATAAATAATTGTGTTTCATCTGCTCCAAAGTTATTAGTAGCATTTGCAATAGCGCTTTCTAATACTTTAGAGATTAAACGGCTTGATTTTGTATTTGTTGTACTAAGAATCGCTCTAGCAGCTTGAATATCTTTTCCACGAATTAAATCTAATGTCATTCTTGCTTTTCTAGGAGCTACCATAGCACTTTTATGAATTGCATAAGTTTCCATGTGTTACCTCCTACTTCTGACCTGCATGTCCGCCGAACTTACGAGTAGCCACGAATTCACCCAATTTATGTCCAACCATTTCCTCTGTTACATAAACAGGAACGTGTTCACGTCCATTATGAACAGCAATAGTATGACCAACAAAATTAGGGAATATTGTAGAACGACGAGAATATGTCTTAATAACTTCTTTTTTATTTGATTCATTTAATTTATCAACCTTTTTTAACAAATGTTCATCAGCAAAAGGTCCTTTTTTTAAACTTCTAGCCATTGTATCCTCCTATTTCTTTCTACGACTAACAATAAGTTTGTCAGAAGCTTTCTTATTTTTTCTTGTTTTATATCCAAGCGCAGGTTTACCCCATGGAGTCATTGGACTCTTTCTACCAACTGGAGCACGTCCTTCACCACCACCATGTGGATGGTCATTAGGGTTCATAACAGAACCACGGTTTGTAGGTTTAATACCCATGTGTCTAGTACGTCCAGCTTTACCAATGTTAACAAGTTCATAGTCTTCATTACCAACAACACCAATTGTTGCCATACAAGTTCCTAAAATTTTTCTTGTTTCACCAGATTGTAAACGTACCATTACATATTTACCTTCACGTCCAAGAATTTGCGCAGATGCACCAGCACTACGGCAAAGACTTGCTCCACTTCCTGGATTAAGTTCAATACAATGAACAGTAGTACCTACAGGAATACTTTGTAATGGAAGAGCATTACCAACCTTAATATCAGCATTTTCTCCATTTTCAATAATTTGTCCTACTTGAATTCCTTTAGGAGCAATAATATATCTTTTTTCACCATCTAAATAATTAATTAAAGCGATATTTGCATTACGATTTGGATCATATTCAATAGTAGCAACGCGTCCTGTAACACCAACTTTATTACGTTTAAAATCGATTGTACGATATTTTCTTTTTGCTCCACCACCAATGTGACGAACAGTAAGTTTTCCTTGATTATTACGTCCACCAGTTTTCGTTTTCTTTTGAAGTAATGATTTCGTAGGAGTAGAAGTAGTTATTTCTTCATTTGCAAGTGTTGACATTCCACGACGTCCATTAGTCGTTGGTTTATATTTCTTAATTGCCATAATTTCTCACTCCTTACATTTCAATTGATGAACCTTGAGCCAAGGTTACCATTGCTTTCTTATAAGTTTTTGTTTGACCTGCATAACGTCCCATACGACGTTTTTTAGGTTTTGTAATAAGTGTATTAATTTTCTCAACTTTTACACCAAAATGACTTTCAATTTCATGCTTAATTTGAGTTTTTGTTGCTCTTTTATCTACTTTAAAAGTATATACACCATTTTGTTGACCATTAATACTTTTTTCAGTAATTACTGGTCCATAAATAATATCTGGATTACGCATTTGTGATACCCTCCTCAATTACTTTAACTGCTGCTTCATCAAGTACTAAAGTATCAGCGTTTAAGATATCTAAAACATTAATTTCATCTGCATAAATATGATAAGCATAACCTAAACTACGAGTAGCCATGTAAAGATTTTCACAATCCTCAGCAGTTACAAATAATACTTTTCCTTCTAACTTAGCATCTTCCATAAATTTTTTAACATCTTTCGTTTTCATACTTGGTAATTCAAGACTTTCAAAAACAACAATAGCTTTATTATTAAGTTTATCAGCTAAAGCACTCTTAATAGCCAAAACTCTTTCTTTCTTATTGATTTTAAATCCATAATCTCTAGGTTGAACACCATGAGGTCTTCCTCCACCTACCCATTGAGTAGCACGAATAGACCCTTGTCTTGCACGCCCTGTACCTTTTTGTTTCCAAGGTTTTCTTCCACCGCCAGAAACTTCACTACGATTTTTTGTTTTGTGAGTTCCTTGACGAATAGCAGCAAGTTGTAAACGCACCATTTTCTTTAATGCATCCGCGTGAACATCAATTCCCCAAACAGAATCATTTAAAGTGATGTCACGAACTTTTTCAGAATTTAAATTTTTAACTTCAACTTTTTTCATTATACATTTCCTTTCTATGATTCTATTCTTGAACTTCAACAGTAGTTTCTTCTACTACAGTCTCTTCTACTGTTGCTTCTGTAGAATTAGTTTCTACAACCTCTTCAACCTCATCTACAACAGATTCTTCTTCATAAGAAATAATTTCTTTTGGATTTTTCTTACGAGTATCTTTTACAGCACTACGAATAAGCACTAAAGCATTTTTAGCTCCTGGAATATTTCCACTAACTAAAATGTAAGATTCTTGAGCGTTTGCTTCAATAATTTCAAGATTTTGAACAGTAACAGTTTCACATCCCATATGTCCAGGTAAGTTCTTACCTTTCAAAACTCTTTTTGGAAGCATTGTACCAAGAGATCCTGGACCTCTATGATAATGAGAACCATGTGCCATAGGCCCACGAGATTGTCCATGTCTCTTAATTGTACCTGCAAAACCTTTACCTTTGCTTGTACCAGTAACATCAACAATGTCACCAACTTCGAATAAATCAGCGCTTATTGTATCTCCTACTTGATAAGAGCCTTCCATATCTCTTATTTCTTTCAAGAAGCGCTTAGGAGCAGTGTTTGCTTTTTTTGCGTGTCCAACACTTGCACGACTAGCATTTTTTTCTTTTTTGTCAACTACGCCAAGTTGAATTGCATTGTATCCATCTGTTTCAACAGTCTTAATTTGCATTACAGTGTTAGCATCAACACTTACAACTGTAACCGGAATTAATTTACCATCTTTAGAAAATACTTGAGTCATTCCAACTTTACGTCCTAAGATTCCTTTAGTCATAACTTTTTCCTTTCCTTATATTATAATTTGATATTGATATCTACGCCACTTGGTAAATCAAGTCTTGTTAAAGCATCAATAATTTCTTTACTAGGATCTAAAATATCAATAAGTCTCTTGTGTGTACGACTTTCAAATTGTTCACGAGAGTCTTTATATTTATGTACAGCTCTTAAAACAGTAACTCTTTCAACTTCAGTTGGAAGTGGCACAGGTCCAGAAACAGTACCTCCTAATCTCTTAACAGTTTCTACAATTTTACCAGCAGCTAAATCTAACACTTTAGAATCAAAAGCTTTCAAATTGATACGAACTTTACTTTTTGACATAACATATGTCCTCCTTTCGCCTATATCTTGTATAGACTTGCTCCATGTAAATTCTCTATATAAACTCAGCAACGTAGCCAAGTGTATCAGTAACTTCACACATCCCAGCCGTCATACAAAGCCTAGTTTACTATAAAATATACGGGATTGCAAGCGTTTTTTTGCAAAAAATTCAACTTTTGTCGAAAAGAAAAATAAATCACATAAAACCAACAAAAAAAGATAAAACTAGTTTACTTTATCTCCAAAATTTTCTTTACCTTATAATTAATAAAAAAGCCTTATTAAAAATCCAATAACATTATTATTTATCATATCCACGATAAACTGCATGTCTTAATATACCATTAGAAGAACGTTCTAGAAACTCTACGTCACATAAATACTTTGGTTTCACATAAAAAGTATCGGTTTCACAAAAATTAGAAAACACAGGATTCTTTAATTTCTTTTCCTTTTTTAAAACTTCAAGTAAACCACTTTTTTGAGGAACAGAAACCTTGCCAACAAAAACAAAAGACTTATCCACATACTCTCCAAGTATAACAGAAAACATACTTGTGCTTTTCCCAAAGCGATAACCCCCAATGAAAAAAGAATCAACTTGTATATTTTTAATCTTTATCCAATTATTAGTTCGAATATTTTTTTCATAGATACTATCAATCTTCTTAGCTACCATTCCCTCTAAAGAAAGAGATTTTATTTCTTGGAAAAAAGAGACACCTTTTTCAAAAACATATAAAATTTTCACAAACTCATCCGTATCCGAAAAATGATTTAAAATTTCCTTGCGATTAATTAAAGAATACTCCGACATATCCACACCATAATACACAATATCAAAACATACGAATACAACAGGCTGCAATTTACTTGCGCGTAAAATCTTTTGCTCCCCTTTCAAATGAATTCTTTTTTGTAATTCCAAGAAATTAGGAACTCCGCCTAAAAATCTTACGATTTCTCCATCAAATATAGTTGGTTTATCCACAATTTCTTGTAACTTATAAAGTTCTGGAAACAAATAAGTAATATCTCTTTTATGACGATTATATATAGTAATAGCATCAGGCGATACAAAAATCAAAGCCCTTAGTCCATCAAACTTCATTTCATATAAAAAATCCTTGGAATTAAAAGGCATTTTTTCTTCACTTAAAAGCATCGGTTCAAAAACATTAAAATCTTTCATTTTTTCAAACTCATTTCTAAAGCTTTCATTAAATCCTTAACCTCTTTCTTTGGAGACTTACGTGTTTTCTTTACTTTTTGCCCAGAAAGCTTCTTATCAATCGCTTCACGAATTTTAATTTGATACTCGTCTTTGTATTTCTGAGGCTCAAAATGTCCTTTTAAACTTTCAATTAATTTAACCGCTAAATCGAGTTCTTTCGTATCTACTTTTACCGAAGTAATATTAACATCTAAATTCATTTCTTCATCAAAATATAAAGTGGATAACAACAATGTATTATCACGTGTCCTTAAAACTCCATAATAAAATTTATTATGTAAAACAGTTTTACATAATCCTGCCATATTAGTTTTATTAAGAGCTTTCACAAGAATTTGATAAGCACGACTTTTCTTATCCGTCCCAAGTTTATAAGTTTTTTCAAAATAACTAGGATCAATTTCTTTTAAAGGGATAAAAGAAACAATTTCAATTTCCCCTTCATTTTCTGGTTTTAGATTATCTAACTCTTGCGCAGTAAATTCTATATATTCACCTTTTTCAAATTGATACCCTTTAATAATATCGGTATTTTTTACATCAACTTTACAATGCGGACAATATTTCACATAAGAAATACGAGAACTGCATTTTTTATGTAATTGATTAAAAGATACATCATTATTGTGTATAACAGGATTGAGTAGTACAGGAATATTCACAAGCCCAAAAGAAACACTACTTTTAATATTTGGCATACTATCACCTAAAACTAGTATGGAAGAAAAAAATAAATTTAACCAAAAAAAGAGTCAACTATGACCCTTGATAATCCATTCTTTTATTATATTTATGTATCAAATTGCGTATATTTCTTAATCCATATTTTTCCAAATCAGAAGATGCTAATATTTCTTCGACTGAAATACTATCATTTTTCAAATTTCGAAGGATATATTCTTTCGCTATTTGAGCACTTATCGGTTTGTATTCTAATACTTTATCAATTCTCCCTACAATTTCTTTTGATAAAACTCCGTCAAAGCTTTTAGAAGAAACAGAATCAAAACCAACCATGCTTTTGCCTAATTCATTACTAGTAAGAAAAATAAGTGTATGATCAAAACGAATTTTATTCCCACGTCGATCCGTAATAAAACCTTCGTCTAAAATTTGTAAAAGTAAGTTTAATACATTAGGATGAGCTTTTTCTATTTCATCAAATAAAATTGTCGAATAAGGAGTTTCACGCAATACATCAAATACGCAAGAATCTTCATATCCAACATATCCAGGACTTGCGCCTAATAGCTTATTAATACTTTCAGAGGAAGAATATTCACTCATATCAATACGAAGCAAATTTGTTTTTAAAGTATTACTAATAATTTTCACCGTTTCTGTCTTACCAACACCACTACCACCAACAAGTAAAAAACTAGTTCCTTTTTGTTTAGGACATTCCAATACATCAATAAGTTCATTTAAAACAGTATCTTGCCCTAAAATTTTATCAAACAAATTCTTTTTAATATCTTCTACAACTTCTCTTTGATTTACACGAATTTTAGATTTCGTTTTTGTTTCAATTACATCAATAATATCATCTTTACAAATCTTAATAGAATCCCGATTAGAATCAATCATATCTTTACGAGCCTGAATCTCTAAAGTAGCTTCATAAATTGCTGATTCATAATCTCCTAACTTAACACACTTCTCTTTTCTTTTTTTTATTTTTTCTAATTCCTTAGGAGATCGTTTATTCTGCTGTAAAGATTTTTTTAGTTTTACTCTAGCACATACAGAATCCATTAGTTCGATAGTTTTATCTGGATTACATTTAGTAAAAAGATATTCTTCGCTACAATCATAAAAATCATTTAAATTTTCGTGTGTTAATTCTACACCATAATGATTTTCAAAACTTGAACGCACTGCATCAAGTATTAATAACATATTTTCTTTATTTGGTTCTTCTATCAAAATTCTTTCAAATCTACGATCTAACGCTTTATCTTTTTCTAAAAACTTATGATATTCTTCTAATGTTGTCGCACCTATAACTTTGACTTCTCCTCGAGCAAGATAAGGCTTTAGAATATCAGCAGCTGCAATAGCGCCTTCAGCACCACCAGCATTAATCATCGTATGAATTTCATCAATAAACAAAATAATATTGCCTAAATGAATCACTTCTTTTATGATTTTATGAAGTCTTTCTTCGAATTCTCCACGGTATTTAGTTCCGGCAACTAACGCTCCCATTTCCAAACAAATAATTTCTGTATTCCATAGTTCTTTAGGGACATCATGATTTTTTATTCTACGGGCTAGTTCCTCTACTAAGGCAGTTTTACCAACACCAGCTTTTCCCACCAATAAAGGATTATTTTTTTGACGGCGAAGCAAAGTTTCAATCACCTGAGTCATTTCAGCATCTCTTCCTACTATTTTTTCATGACGAGAAATATTGTCTGTAAGATTAATGCCTATCTTTAAAATCTCTAAATTTTTACTCTTGGATTCTTTTCGAAACGTTTTCTTTTTTAACTTTCCATAAATTTCATCAATTGGTAAATCAAGACTAAGTAAAATACGAAAAGCAATTCCTTCACCTTCTTCGAAAATACCTAACAACAAATGGCTTGGTGTAACAACACCTTTATTATTTTCACTTGCATCAATACTAGCAATTTCTATAACTCTTTTAAGCATTGGTGTATAAAGATTTAATTCTTGTTCACGACTTGCTTGCCCAACAGCACCTAATAATTCCTCTAAAAAGCTTTCATAAGTTAAATCATATTCACGAAATATATTACTTACTTCATTATCGCTTTTTAAAATTGCAAGCAATAAGTGCTCAGTTCCTACATATGGGTGCCGAAGTTCAAATCGTATTTTTTCAGCATCCTTTAAAATAGTAGCTACTTCATAACCAAAATTATGAAACATAAAAATCCTCCTCATTCATTCTATGTAATTTATGGGGAGTTTAGAAATAAAATATTCAAAAAAACTGCAATAAATGCAGTAATTTCATTATGCTCCTACACCAGGCCCTGAACTTGTAACGTTATCCGTATCTGAGTTCATTTGACCAGATAATGTCTCGTCTTGAGATGCATAAGCAGCCGCAACACTATTTACAATTTCATTTTGTGCTTCTTCTAATTTTAGTAAATAATTATTAGAAACAGTTTTTACACCTTCAACAAAATTAGTCAATGCAGTTGTTATCGCAGAACCACGGAAAGCCATATTAGGATCAACATTTTTTAATTGATCTAATACTCCTTGAACACGTGATTTATAACTTTCAATTCCAGCTGCAATATTTGCAGCCATATCTGGTGTAACACCGGCAAGTTGCGCCCCAATGTTTTCAAGATTAAATCCTAAATATCCTGTTTTTTTTGTTGGACCATCTATAGTTCCTCCTACAATACTAGAATCTACTGCAGTAGTTCTAAGAGAATCCCTTGTAGCTGTACTAACAGTTACATCACTACCTGTAATTGCCATATTCTATCATCCTTTCTATTCGCCCTGAATCTTAATCATATTATAATCGACATTTTGCATTGCAGCAGATAAGTTTCTTATTTCTGTTTCTAATATGGAAAATAAAGTGGTATACTGCTCTGCAACGTGTTGTGCATCTAATTTAACACTTTCTAAAAAATTAATTCTTGCTTGTCCTTCCCAGTTTGCTTCACAAGCAGCAGTAATTTCATCTATTTTTTGAACTTCTTCAGCTGCTTGAGTAAGAACAATAGACCTTAATTGCTCAATATACGCTTCTACTTGATTAATATCAAAACCATGACTTAAATCACCTATTGTTGGCATTATAAATCTCCTCTCTCTAACACTTCGATTGTAGCCGCATTTAATTTAGAGGAACTTAACTCATCTAAATTTTTATAAGTAGTAATTGCTTTTTGAAAATCATCAATATAGCCAAATAAATTCTTTTTTACAATATCATAAGATTTTTGCAAAATAGCATATTTCTCAAAAAAAACATTTGATACCTCATCAGAAAAAACAGTCTTTGCATCATTCATTGCTTGATCAAATTGATTAAATAAAACTTGAAAACGTTCTATATAATCTTGAATTTCTAAACAAAATGCATTAATGCTTTCTTCGTTTAAACCAGCTATTTGATTCATTAGTTCCTCCTACTCTGCTACAATACTTTACAAAATTATCATAACATAAAAAAAAATAAAATACTTCTATAAAAGCATTTATTTCAGGATAAAAACACGAAAAAAGGTATTGACAAGTTATGAGGATAAAAAAATA
>CAQRXS010000002.1 GCA_948874605.1 uncultured Bacilli bacterium
TTCTTTATCATGTTTTAAATATTCCTCAAATAAAACTTCATTAAAACTTGATATTACATTATCGATATCTATTCCTATTCTCATAAAAGCACCTCATATATAATTATTATACCATAATTTAATGCTATTTTTAGCTTATTCAGATTTACCTCATTTTGTCTACATTCTAAAACTCTTATATTTACTGGCTTTGCGAAGATTTTTACTTTTTTTCCAAAAAATGAGGTAAAAATGAGGTATTTTGGTTAATGTTTTATAAATTTTTTGTACTTTTAAAAATTTTTAACACTATAAAAACCCTTATAAATAAAGGGTTCCTAAACTATTTACCACAACAATTTTTATATTTCTTACCTGAACCACATGGACACGCATCGTTGCGACCAATTTTTTCTTTATTTTTTACAGTACGATTGGTTGTTTCTTCTTTTTCGTTTGTATGACCTTTGATGGTTTGTTCTCTTGTAGTATTTTGTTCAATATTTGCCTTTAATAAAAATTGGGCGATTGTATCATCAATTCTATTTAATGTTTGTTCAAACATTTCATAACCTTCCATAGTATATGCTTGAAGAGGATTTGTTTGAGCATATTGTCTTAAGAAAATTCCTTCTTTTAATCCTTCCATTGCATTTAAATGTTCTACCCAAACAGAATCAATAATTCTTAGCGATATTGCACGTTCAAATTCTTCAAAATGAGGAGCATCTTTAATTTTTAATTCATAATCTTCATGAATCATGTTTGTTAAATACTCAATCATTTTTCCTTCGTCTAAGTCTTTGATATCTTCTACTTTAAGAACTTCTGTTTTTAAGAAATTTGTATTCATATAATTTACAATTTCTTCTAAATCTTTCTCTGTTAGATATCCTTCTGGGGCAATATGACCAGTTACTAAATCTTCCATTGTATTTCTGAAAGTTTCTTTTATTGAATCGTGAATACTTTCATTATCGATTACATTATTTCTTTGCTCATATATGATTCTTCTTTGTTCATTTACTACGTTATCATAATCCAGTAAATTTTTTCTCATGTCAAAGTTGTTTCCTTCGACTTTCTTTTGAGCTGATTCAATTGATTTCGTTAAAGATTTTGAACGAATTGCTTGATCTCCTACAAGACCTAGGGCTATAACCATATTCTTAACTTTATCTGTTCCGAATCTTCTCATTAAGTCGTCTTCAAAAGATACAAAGAACTGACTTGCTCCTGGATCTCCTTGACGACCTGCACGTCCACGTAGTTGGTTATCAATACGACGCGATTCATGTCTTTCAGTACCGATTACATATAATCCGCCTAATTCACGCACTTCATCTGTTAATTTAATATCGGTTCCACGTCCAGCCATATTTGTTGCAATTGTAATTGAACCTTTTTCACCAGCATGGGCAACAATTTCAGCTTCTCTTGCATGATTTTTGGCATTTAACACTTCATGCTTTAGTCCTTCTTTTTTTAATAAAGCAGATAAACGTTCATTATTTTCGACAGAAATCGTTCCAACTAATATTGGTTGACCATTCTTATGAATTTCTTTGATTGTTTTAACGATTGCTTGATATTTTCCTTCTTCTGTTGAGTATACTAAATCCGCTAAATCTTGTCTTATTACTGGCTTATTTGTTGGAATTTGAATAACATACATATTATAAATATTTCTGAATTCTTCTTCTTCTGTTTTTGCTGTTCCTGTCATTCCTGACAATTTATTGTACATTCTAAATAAATTTTGGAATGTAATTGTAGCCATAGTTTGTGTTTCTTCATTAATTTTAACATTTTCTTTGGCTTCTATTGCTTGGTGAAGGCCTTCACTAAATTGACGACCATGCATTAAACGTCCTGTAAAAGAGTCTACAATGATAATAGAACCATTATCTACAACATAATCTACATCTTTTTTAAATCCATAATTTGCTTTCAATGCATTATTAATATGGTGAACTAAAGCAGAATTACCAAAGTCATAAAGGTTATCTAGACGAAATATTTTCTCTAGATGTGCAGCACCTTTCTCTGTTATAGAAACACTTCTTGTTTTGTTGTCTATTGTATAATCTTCTTCTGTTAGTGCTTTTACTGCTTTGTCAGCATCCATGTAAAGATTTTTTGAATTTTGCTTTCCACCAGAAATTATTAATGGCGTTCTTGCTTCGTCAATTAAAATAGAGTCCACTTCATCCACAATACAGAAATTTAAAGGTCTTTGAACACGATCTTCTTTTTTTACTACCATGTTATCTCTTAAATAATCAAAGCCAATTTCATTATTTGTAGAATAAAGAATATCACAATTATATGCTTCTTGTTTTTCCATTGGTGACATTTCTCTCATGTTTAAGCCTACTGTAAGTCCTAAAAAACGAAAGATGTTCCCCATCCATTCTGAGTCACGTTTAGCAAGGAATTCGTTTACAGTAATAATGTGAACACCTTTTCCATCTAAAGCATTTAAATATGCTGGCATTGTTTCAGTTAAAGTTTTTCCTTCTCCTGTACGCATTTCGGCAATATTTCCATAATGAATAGCAAGCCCACCTAAAATTTGTACATAATATGGTTTTTCGCCTAAAACACGACTGTCCACTTCACGTACTACCGCAAAAGCATCTACAACTAAATCGTTTAGTGATTCTCCATTTTTAAGACGACTTTTAAATTCTTCTGTTTTATTTTTTAATTCTTCATCAGTTAATGCTGCCATTTCACTTTCTTTGGCAACAATTTTATTTGCTATGTTTTCAAATCTTTTTAATTCTTTATATTCTGAATCGATTAATTTTCTAAATATTCCCATGTTTTCACAACCTTCCGTGTAATCATTTTATCATATTCTGTGTAAAAAAAGCAAAAATATATATCTTTCTTAACTTTCTTTTTTATTGTTTTTAATTTTTTTCTAATCTTAATGTATTTTCTGTGTGTTGCGGCGACGAATATAAGTCTATTAAATATGCTTTCATTCCTTTTTTCAAACGATAATAATCTTCTTTTCTATTGCAGAAAGCCATCTTGTAAAAAGTATTTTGAATAGCTTCTTTAGAATTTCCTTTTTCTTGTAAAAGATATTCAAACTCCCTATAGGAATTCATACGATCAGCATTTAAACCATTTAACAGTTCATTCCAAAGGCTTTGAAAATATTTTGCATTTTCTGAAGAAGACATTAGAAGTTGTTCTATCATTGCATCTTTATAGTATTTGTTTCTATTTTCTAGTGATAGATTTAAATTTCCAATTTGATAAGTCTCTTTATAATCTATAGAATTATCATTTTTCAAACTAGTTTCGCCAAAAAATTTTTCTTTTAAATAACTCACAACAACGTCATTCTCAGGATTACTTTTGTATATATGGTAATAAAGTACATAGTAATTTTTCCAAAAATCTTCTTTTTCTGGTGTTACCTCTTTATATAATCTATATTCTTTTTTGTATATTTCGTTTAAAAGATTTCTCAACTCGGTTATTTCTAAATGATTTTCAGGATATTCTTTTTCTAGTGTTTTCCAAATTTGTTCTGGCTTTTTTTGCACAATACTCTTTATTAATAATTCTTTGTCTATGAGTTCTCCAATTAATTTAATTGCTGCGCTCATATCTTCATAACCTGTGGAAATGAAAACACTAGAATGAACTTCTGCATAAAATACGTCTTCTATGGATCTATTCGGGTAGCAATCATCGCTATGCAACTTCTCATGGAATATAGCTTCATAGTCTTCTATACAATAAATTGTATTTGTTGGGTGATTGTAATATCCAAGTTCCCACATCTTTTCTGATTTTTGAATAGGCTCTGATAATAATTCAAAATTAACGGTTTTATTAGATTCGAGAATTTTTTTATAATGATCTCTCGTTATAAAATCACTACATGTACTTATATAATCTGTATAAGAATTATATAACTCTGTTTTTAATTTTGAGGGAAGATTTGGGTTTTCATTTAACGTCTCATTAATTTTTCTTAAAATTAATTTATCTTTGTTATCTTTTTCTAAATAATCCCAAACTACATAAGTTGAAAATTCAGGCTCTTTCATTGATTCTCTTAAATAAACAAGCCCCATAAAACAAAAAATAAGGTAGTAAGAATAACATAGCGAGGTTAGTAAAGAACTATAATCTTTCGATGATTCTTTTTTTATAGGGATTTTTCTGATTATTTTATAATTTTCTTCTCCATTTGCATCTCTTGTTATTTTGAAAAGATAGACTGTTTGATTTCTTTTATTTTCATACCATATTAATCTTTTATCACTTAAACTTTTTTCCTTTATAATCATATTTAACCCCCATGTTTTTGATAGATATTATAATAAATTATATTTTTATTTTTTTCAAGAAAAAAACACCGTTGCAGGTGTTATTCGGCATCAATAATTCCGTATTCTCCATCTTTTCTTTTGTAAATGACAGAAATTTTATTTTCTTCTTTTACATTTTTGAAAATAAAGAAGTCATGACTTAATAATTCCATTTGTAGAATTGCTTCTTCCTCATCCATTGGTTTTAGTTCTAAAGTTTTTCTTTTTACGATTTGTTGTTCTGTTTCTACTTCGTCTTGTTCTTCTAAGTGCATACGTACTATTTCTTTAAATCTTTTACGCATTTTTGTTTTGTTTTTGCGAATTTGTCTTTCTAGTTTATCCATACTAATATCTAAGGCAGATAAAACATCTTCATGAGAGGTCTCAGCTCTCAAAGAAAACTTAGGAGTTGTTATAGTAATTTCAATGATTTCCTCTTTGTTTCTAGTTCGAACTACAACGTAAGCTTTTAATTCTTCTGGATGCTCAAAATATTGATTTAACTTATCAAGCTTTGCTTCAATTTGATTTTTAATCCTTTCTGTTACTTCCATTTTATCTCCACGTATTTCTATTCTCATGATATCACCTTCCTAGTATAAGTATAGCAAATGTTAAAGAAAAAAACTACCAAAAGTAGTAGTTCTTCTTAGTTTACTGCATATTCAATTTCTTCAACATCAACAGCTTGAAGCCCTTTTGCAGTTTCTATTAATTTAAAATCAACTTTATTTCCTTCTTTTAAAGTTTTATATCCATCTTTACGAATAGCTGAATAATGAACGAATATATCTTCTAAATCACCATATTCGATAAATCCATAGCCTTTCGTATTGTTGAACCATTTTACTGTTCCGCGTAACACATTAGTCACTCCCTTCCAATTACTCTTAATCGTCATGTCATATATATTTGATTGCGCGCTAATCAAGAATACCCTTTAACATGACAGGCAAAATCATATCACTTTTAGAATCCTCTGAAATGGCTTTTGTCTTAAATGCCCATTTTTATGTCTCAAATCATATTTTCTTAATAGTTATTTTCGTTTTTCAATATTTCGTTCATGATAAGAGACATTTCATCCAAAAAGCAAAAAAACGAAATTTTTTTCTGATAAACTCTAGTCAATGAGGGGAAGTGATTAAGTGAAATCTAGTTTTATTTCATGGTCCTTAGATCTTATTCAAAAGAATAAAGAGATAAGTGAACTAGATGAAAAGAAACTTAGGTATGGATTAGAAGGATTTTATAATGTGGCAACCAAAACTATTGTTTTTTTACTCCTTGCGATTATCTTTGATGTAGTACCAGAATATCTTGTTTTAACTGTAGTTTATTCTACTTTAAGACTTTATGGCTTTGGCATTCATATGAAAACAAGTTTACAGTGTTGGATTACATCTTTACCTATGTATATAGGCGGATGCTTACTTGTAAAATATGTGGTTATTCCTAAAAACATTTTAATGTGTATTTGGATTATAGGATATTTATCTTTTATGTTATTTGCTCCAGCAGATACGCCATCAAGACCATTAATTCGTAAAAATAAGAGAATTCGAGCAAAAATTTTATCAATTATTATACTTTCAATTTATTTTGTTGTTTTCCTTAACTCTAATAACCAAATTCTCAATAATCTTATTCTTTACAGTGTTATTATGGAATCATTTGCGATCAATCCAATCACTTATAAGTTATTTCATACCTCATTTAATAATTACAAGCAGTACCAGGAAAATATGGTTTAAATTATTTATATAGATTTAAACAAAGAAAAGAATAAGGAAAGGGTGAAAATCAATGTTATTAGCAGACATTTTATCAGGAGTTGCAAATTTATTTGCAAAATCAGCTTCATCAGCTTGCGCATGGTTTTTCTTTGATGAACCTAAAGCTGATTTAGAAATTTTATAATTTACACAAAGTCTCTTAGAGACTTTTTTTTATGAAAAAAGAAGCTTTATTGCTTCCTTGATTTATCTGTTTTCTTTTTTACTTCTATCAAATTAATAAATAGGTTATTTTTAATACTTGTGGTAATCGTAAGATTTTTTCTGCCGATTAATGAAAATAATCCAAATCCATGACCAGTTTCTTTTGATGTATAGTGTACGGTTCCTAATTTATCAAGTTCTATGTGACCTGTAAAGGTATTCATAATTTTGATGATTAATTTTTCATCAGTTTCTTTAAATTCTAAATAAATTAATTTTTCTTTACTTTTAATCGAAGCTTCTAAGGCATTATCTAAAGTTACACCTAATGCTTCACAAAATAAATTATAGCTTCTTGGTCCTACTTCTTCTAAAATATTTTTCTTTATTTTATTAGTAATAGTTATATTCAATTCTTTTTTATGGTAATTGTATAATTTTTCAAACACTAACCCATTAATACCTGAAGGCATTTCATTGATATCATGTTTAATATAGAAAGAGGCATTATATTCCTGAATTAGATCATTAATTAATGCTTGTGCTTCTTTGTTTGAAACTGATTTTACTCCTATTAATTGACTTTCTAAGTTATGTTTTAAAATTCGATATTGAGTAATAATTCTTCGATTTACAATATCATTCTTTTCTAAAATTTCATTTGTTTTTTTGAAGTTTAATATTTGATATTTCATTGAAATAAAAAGAATCGTAATAATTAGAACAGATATTCCTATAATTAATAAAGTAATAACTGTAAACTTATTGTTTATATTTTCAGAAGTCATATATCCAATCAATAGATAAGAAATAATAAGCGTGGTAATATGGTTCATTGTAATCTGTAGTTTTTCCATTTTTAGTTCAATTTTATTAAAAAAATATATTACTGGTTTAATATTTGAAGTAATCAACAAAACAATAGACATAAATGTGGTACCTACTGACTTTATTAATAACAAATCTTCCTCACAGTATGTTAAAATTCCCATAATATTTACTGTTACCATAACTACTACATCTAGTAACAAGCTAATAATCCATATTATTATACTATAGTTTCTGGCTTTTGTTTTTTCACATCTATAAAGATATTTAAAAAGAGTATAACAATAAATTATTGTAAACACTGCTCCTAGTACTTGCAAATTAAGTTTATTCATATATGCTTGTAAAGTGCCAGCTAAAAGGAACACTATATAATATCTAGAATCTAATTTTCTTTTATTATTTGTTAATTTTTTGAACAGGTATATTAAAGCAATTAGTAATAAAGTAGATGCTATAGAAAATAAAATCATTTTTCTTCGATTTCCTTTCTATATCTCTTTGAAAGTAAATCTACTCTTACACCGTTATCTAATATAAAATAACCTTTGGCATAATTTCTTTCTGTCATCCTAAGTCTGTTTGCTATACAACTCCTATGAGTTTGAACAAATCTGGAATCAAGAATCTCTAATAACTCAGCTAAGGAATAACTGACTTTAAATTCTACATCTTCTGTATGAATTATAGTTTTTCTTTCTTCTTTATCTCTTGTAATATATAAAATGTTTTTCATGTATATTTCTAGTTCTACAAATTTACCACTTAATTTTAAAGTTTTTTTATCGAACTTTCGACTGAATATTTTTTGAATATCTCTTTCTAATCTTTTTTCCATATCATCAAATTTTTCTATAAAATCGAATACTTCTAAAACTTTTCTATGTACTGTTTCAAACATTTTGTCATGACATGTTACGAATATGATTTCACTATCCCAATCGTCTTCTCTTATTTTATCTGCTATTTCTATTCCATTCATAGCGGAGTTTTCTAATTCAATATCTAACACATATACTTTTCTGTAAGCTTTGGTGTCCATTTCTTTTTGAAGTTCCTTACAATATTTATTAAAATATACTACATCTATGCTTTGGTCATTTCTTACTGCTAAGTTTCTTAAAATATTCTTTATACTCTCTTGGACCAACTTTCCATCTTCTACAATTACAAATTTCATATAAAATACCTCTTCCTATTCTGTTTACCAAGAGTAATTATAACATTTTTCCCCTAAAAAAAGAAATACCTAATTTAGGGTATTAATTTTTGAATGATGTGTTGACTAGCATTTTGAAAATAAAATAACCTATTATTGTTTATCTTTGTAATTAGTTTTGAAATATTTTTATTACTCCCTAGAAAATAAAAACGTGATTTTTCCGAGTTATTTTCTATAATATATTTTAGCATATTTTCTGTAGATTGGAATATATTTGTTGGAAAAAATAATATTTCTGTCTTTCTCTTTGCTTTCTTTATTAAGGTTAAATATGTTTCGTTTAAATTTACAATAATTTGATTCTTTTTTAACTGAAAAAGGTTTATTTCTTTTTGGAATGTTATTTGTTTTATGTTATTGTTGTTTAAAATAGAAGTGAGAATTTCCTTGTCAATTTCTTCATAATGCAATGGAAGTATAATTCTTATTTTCTTTGTATGAAAGAGTGTGCTCCATTTTTCTTGTTTTACTAATTGAGAAAATTCTTCTTCAAAAATAGGTATATTTCTTATTTTGCCATATTTCATTGCTTTCGGAGATATTTTATATTCTTGTATTTCTTCTTTTTCCATATATTGAATTATGTTCTCATAAAAATATAAAGTAATCATTCTTTTAAAAAAATCCCTTGTGGGATTAATTTAATTCTGAAATGTTTTTATCAAACACATTATTTGGATTTATTAAAACACCATCCATATATGTTTCAAAAAGAAGAGTTTGTTTTTTTTCTGTTTGTAATTTTGATTCTCCTGATTTTGCTAGTACATCTCCAGTTTTTACAGCATCTCCAACGTTTACTTTTGCCTCACCATAGGTATAATAAACTGTTGTTAGCTTATTAGTATGTTCTACTGTTATTACATTACCTAATATTTCATCTGTTTTAATATCTTTTATTTTTCCTTCTGCTACTGCAAGACAGTCAAATTCTTCATCACTTTCATAAAGTATTCCTGTATTTGGCATGTAAGTATTCTCAAAGAAGATAAGTGCTTTTGCTTGATTTTCTTCTGTATCTTCTTTGTTATAAAATTCTTTTGCAACAGTAACTTTTTCGCTTGCAAATGGCTTTTGAATTGAGTCTAATTCTTTTTGTGTTTCTTCGTTTTCTGGAGTTTCCGATTCATTAAATACACTCATAGTGTAATTATAATGTTCATCACTTTCTACTTTTTTGTCTAGTAAATTCTTACCTAATACAGTTATTCCAAAGGCAAATAAACCCACGATAAGTAAGTAACAAGTTGGTAAAACATACTTTTTTAATTTTCTTTTTTTCATTTCTTTTCCTCCTAAATTTATTGTGGGAGGAACTTTTTATTTTATACATTTATTTTTTTAATTTCTGTATTTTGATAGTAATGTTTAATTATTTGTTCATAGTTATAGCCATCTTTAGCCATTCCATTGGCACCGTATTGACTCATTCCAACTCCGTGACCATAGCCTTTTGTTATGATAGTTACTTCTTCATTTTGAATTGTTATTTGAAAATCTGTTGAACGTAAGCCTAATTTTGAACGAAATTCTGTTCCTTTCCAAGTTGTATTATTGATTGTAATTTCTGTTACTCTGTTTGTATTACTTCTTTCTATATTTTCAATGTTTATACTTTCACAAGTTATGTTTAGGGCATTGCAAAATTCTTCTTTTGATAGAATCTTTTCATATTCATAATTTTGAATAGATTCATTATCCCATTTCGAATCTACACTTTTTAAATAAGGTAAATCTTGTTTAAAGACCAGCTCTGATTCTTCTGTGTAACCATTGCTCATGGAAAAATAAAAGGCATTAATTATTTCATCATCAAAGGTTATAACTTCTGATTGAGTGTTCATAACTGCATTTCTTATTTTTAAATAGTATGGAAAAAAACTTAATCCCCATTGCGATAATAATAGTCTGTTATTTTTGTAAGCTTGATCTTTTGTTCCAATAATAAGGTCATACTCTAAATCTTTGCGAGCAGCGATTTTATTCATCGCATAAGTACGCGCGGCTACGGCCTGGGCTTTTAGGGCTTCTTCATTAAATGATGCTGGCATTTCTGCCGCGACTACTCCGACGATATAATCTTCTAGATTTATTTCTTCGATTGTATTTTCTGTTTCATTTAAGAGCCTTACTTTTATTGGTTCTTTTCCTTCTTCTGGTGGGATGGGAATTGTATAGTTATTTTCCTCTGCATAGCTTAATACGATAGTTAATATAATCATTAATGCTACTACTATGGATAATAGTATTTTGTTTTTCATGGTATCTCCTTATAGAAATTCTAGTATAAAGTTTGTTGTGACGTATCCTAGGGCTAAGCTCAATAATAATACTAATATTCTTGTTTCCCAAATTCTATTTTTCTTGATAATTTTTTCAAAATTCACTCCAGAAAGAGCAAATGCTGAAGCACAAGAAAAAAAGATGTAAAAATATATTTTGTAATTCATTTTATGCTCCTCGTTCATAATTTATGATTTTTTCAATTCTTCTTAAATGCCTTTCATCTTCATCATAAGGAGCTTCAAGAAATATTTTTACTAATTTCAGTGATTTTTCTAAACCTAGACCTCCAAAGGCAATTACATTTGCTCGGTTATGATTTTTGGCATAATATGCATCATTTTCTGATGTGATATGAGCACAACGTATGCCTTTTACCTTATTTGCCGCGATTGATATTCCAATTCCTGTTCCACAAGAAAGAATACCTAAAGAATCTTTTTCTTTTATAACATTATTACATACATCAAAGGCAAAATCAGGGTAATCATCTGTTGGATAATTTTCTAATTTTGTATAAGCTACATCCAAACCTTCTTGTTTTAGTTCTTCATAAATTTCTTTTGCTATTTTTTCCCCGCCATGATCGGCTCCTATAAATATTTTCATAATAACCTACTTTCTTCTATTATTATAAAAAAGAAAAAAGAAAACTGCAATTGTTATGCAGCTTTCTTGTCACTATTCATATTATATTTACGATTAAATTTTTCGATGTTTCCAGCTTTGCTTGCTTTTCCTTGTTTTCCTGTATAGAACGGATGACATTCTGAGCAAACTTCAACTTCGATATCTTCCTTTGTAGATAATGTTTTAAAAGTTGCTCCACAAGCACATTTTACTGTAACTTCTTTCATTTCTGGATGAATATTTTTCATAATACGCTCCTTTCGCCATACCAATTTTTTGGCATAGTAATTTCTTTTCTAATGTATTATATCATATTTTTAACTGTTGACAAGTATATTTTATGGTGTTTTTGTTAATTCGTCTTTTTAACCTAATAATTTTCCTACTTGATAGACAATAGAATCACATTTTTTCATCGCAATTGTTTTAAAATAGGCTTTGCCTCCGACTGTGAGTGCAGAGATAAATGATGTTACTAGAGTAGTTGCAAGAATAAGATTCATACCTAGCATAGACAAGTATGTGGTTAATACTGCGCCAAGAGAACCACTGACAATTCCACAAATATCTCCTATTACATCGTTACATACGCTTGAAACCTTATTACTATTTTTTAAAAGTTTAATACATGCAGAGGCCCCTTTTATTTTTTTGGAATTCATCGCGTGAAAGGGTGCTTCTTTAGCAGTTATTGCCGCGACTCCAATCATATCAAATAAAATACCCATAGCTATAACAAGCAATAATATTACTGTTAAAATAATTACATTAAAATTTGATAAAAATGAAGATAATCCACTGAAAATTGCCGATAATAGAAAAGCAATTATTGATACTTCGATTACCCATTTTTTTTCTTTCAATTTACATCCTCTTTCTTTTATTTAAAAAAAGTTCTTAATCGAACCTTTCTATTCTTAATTTTTCTGTGGTAAATCACAAATTAATTTTACAGCTTAGGTCGAGTTGAATTTCTCTATTTTCCACCTTAGGTTACCCATGGGCGATTTCTCTTTCAGGAAAATAATTAAATGTCGCCATTTTAATTACTCGATTGCCACTTAGTCTGTACCTTAATCCTTATGATGTAACATTCTAGAGGTTTTCCCTAACACATATGGATAATACTTATTCGCTTTTGCAATAATATTTTCAAACTTGTATCCCATATTACCACTCACGACATGTGCTTTTATCGTTTTTCTTGCGCAGTAAAAGGAGGTTGGTTATATGCCATTATAACTTTCCTTAAACTTTAAATTATATATTCACCCCATCCTGGGCGGACGAAGCAAGCTATATAAAGTGCCATTCACACAATTGATAGATTTTTAGCCCTACCTTCATATTATTTATGTGACTAGAATAATGCACCACATGTTCAGCATTATAGCATATCAATCAACATTTGTCAAACGTTTGTTTTTGCACGTAAAAATTCTTGCTTTTTATTTAAATTCTTTTGAGCACATTTACCATAAAGCCAATCAATGGAATAACCATATTTTAAGGCTATTTCAATGGCAAAGGCTGTAAGAAGAAAATATTTCCCTTTACGATAATTTCTAATATTAGATTCACAAGAGTTCAATATTTTTGCTAAAGCAACATTTGTGAAATGTTGTTCCTCACATATTTTATTTATGTTTTTTCCCATTTGGCAAAGTGAAATACCTTTTTTGGAATTTTTATAATATTTATCGCTTGTTAATCCAAGTATATAATCCATACTTAAATTAAGATAATCCGCAAGTTCTGATAAATGTTCTATAGGTATAATTCTTTCCTTTTCATATAAGCAGACCGTGCTTCGATTTGACAAATTTAAGATATTTGCTATATCTTGCTGTGTTAAATCATATGTTTCTCTTATATATTTTATACGCTCACAAACCGATATATTTTTTTCTGAAACATTTATCATGGCAATCACCATGGTCATTCTCTCATGTTTACTTTTTTTCGCTTTTTATTGTTTTCAACATATGCGATATGTGGTATATTGTGTATATAATAAAGAGGACAAATTACAAAAGAAATTAATATTTTTCGTGAGTTTACTAGCAAATAATAATAATATGATTATGTTATAAATGGCGGTGAGGCAACTTTAAAAGCAGCTTGCTTGTCGAAAATTTAAGTATGTCTTATAATTTTAAAATAAAATAATTATTTTTTTCTTTATTTACTTATCTTTTAAACGTTCTATTATTTGCTCACTGATATAACGATGCCCTTTATAATTTAAATAATAGCTTTCTTCATTAAAAAAGAATTCCTTTTTTTGTACTATATCTTCAATATCTATAAATTCAATATTGTATTTCTTACATATTTCTTTTAGTCCTTCATTTATTTTGCTTATTTTTTCTATTTTTATTTTACTACTTGGATAAAGGCTAATTAAAAAAATTTTTTTATCATTATAAATTCTTAAAAAATTTAAGATTTTTTCCATATTATTTAAGTAGGTTTCTATATCTTTTGTTTTTAATTCTTGTTTTTTATTTAATTCATACATTCCAAGAGCAATCGTTAAAATTCTTGCTTTTGAATTTGCTTGTTGAATAGAAATACTAGTGCTTTCTAGGGTATAATTATTTTTTAATTTCATTTTTAATGTATCAGAAGTTTCTTCTAAATTGGCAAATTCGGTTATATACTCTTCTAAAATGCTATTTTCTTCATAATAGTCACGAATATAATCATTAAAACTATAACCTTGAACATTGTATGCTGTTTCACCCAGAGATAGTCCATCTCCCAAAGCTATAATATTCATTCTTTCGTGATAGAAGTTTTTGTAAATTACAAATGTTATTATAATTCCCATTATGATTGTAAGAATGATTTTTTTTTTCATTTTTCCACCTTAATTAATTTTATGTAATTTAAAAAAAAATAGTCTTTTTGAACTATTTTAAATTATACCCCTACTTTTGTGACTTTCTTTTCTTTCCTTAGTAATAACATATCTGATGATAGTTTATAAAGTTTACAAAATGCATATAAAAAGTTTGTAGAAATTAATGTTCTTCCAGTTTCATAATGGCTTAAACATGAAATACTATAGTTTAATTTTTCAATTAATTCTTTTTGGGAAATGCCCATTTGTTTTCTAGTTTTTTTTAAATGTTTGCCTAATTTTTCTAAGTCTATCTCTACTGGTTTGTATTCTTTATTTTCTTCTGTTAAACCAAATAAGTAATCGAGACTATAATTATATTTATTAGCATACTCTATTAGATATTTTAAAGGGATTGTATCTTTGCCTGTTTCCCAACCTGAAACGGTTGAATAATCAACACCTAATATTTCCGCTATTTCTTTTTGCTTTATACCTTTTTTCTCTCTTGTATATCTTAGTCTTTTTACTATCATAACTTCCACCACAATTTATTTTTTCATAGAAAATAGACTACAGAAATCTATCTTGGAGAATAGTATATTTATGTGGTAGTATATTTTAATTTTATTTTTACGAATTAAAAAAAAACATCTATTTTAGAGATGTTATTCGTTAATTATTTCTATATCCGCGCCTACATTGGTAAGTTTTTCGATGATATTTTCATAACCTCTTAAAATGTGAGAAATCTCGGATATTTTTGTAGTTCCGTTTGCTATTAAGCCAGCGATTATGAGTGAGGCTCCAGCGCGTAAGTCTGTTGCTATTACATCATTTCCATAAAGCTCAGTTTTCCCTTTAATATAAGCTGTTTGATTTTGGACTTCTATATTTGCTCCCATATGGTTCAAGAAAGGTACTTGGCCCATTCTACTCGCATAAATTGTTTCTTCTAAAATGCTTATTCCTTCACATTGAGTCATAAGTACTGAAGTGGGTTGAGCAAGATCCGTTGGAAAACCTGGATAAATAAGCGTTGTAATATTAAATGCTTTTAGATTTTGGCCGCGATTTATTTTTATGGTATTAGTTTCACTTTCTAAATCTACTCCAATTTCTTTTAATTTTGTAATTAAAGAAACAAGATGTTCTTTGATTACGTTTTCTATTAATAAATTTTTACCTAATAATGCTCCAATTATGATATAAGTTCCTGCTTCAATTCGGTCTGGAATTACTTCTATGAAAGATTTATGTAAGTAACTCACACCTTCTATTGTAATTTTGCTTGTTCCGGCACCTTTTATTTTAGCTCCCATATTGTTTAAATAAGTTGCAACATTTACGATTTCTGGTTCTTTGGCTGCATTATTTATTATTGTAGTACCTTCTGCTTTTACTGAAGCTAACATGATATTTATTGTCGCACCTACACTAGCAAAGTCTAAGTAGATTGTAGCGCCTTTTAATTTATCTGCATGAATAATATATTTGTCGTCTTTTTCCTCAATTGTAGCTCCAAGAGCTTCGAATCCTTTTAGATGAAAATCTATTTTTCTTTTCCCAAAATTACAGCCTCCAGGGAAAGATATTTCGACGTGTTTAAAACGACCTAAAAGTGCCCCCATAAAATAGTAACTAGCTCTTAGTTTACTCGTTAAATTTTCAGGTATTTCTTGATTTTTTAATTTTGTTGGATTGATGTGCATAACATCTTTTTCCATCTTTACATTTCCATTTAATAATTCAATTATATTTATTAAGTCATCACGATCAGTAATATTTGGAACATTATAAATTGTAGTTTCTTCATCACATAACATCGACGCAGGTATTAATGCTACTGCACTATTTTTGGCTCCTGATACTTTTATTTTACCTGTCAATGGCCTTCCACCATTAATTCTTATCTTTTGCATTTTTACACGTCCTTTATTAGGTTTTTATATTTCTACTATAACAGATTTTCTTTTTCTTTTAAAGGGAAAAGCTTATGATTATATGATGAATCCCTAAATAAATTAATAATAAAAGACCTAGAATTGTGGCTTTTTTTCCTAGTTTATCTGAGGCTATTTTTCCAATATTTAGTCCAATCCATGTAAAGAAGAAACTTACCACTGAAAATATCATCATGGCTATAGTTTTAGATTTTGTAATTGCTTGCAAGCCCAACCCTGTTGAAAATGCATCTATAGAAACGCCAAAAGAAAATAGTAAAATACCTAATAATGATAAGTCTAAAGATACTTTTTCTTCTTTTTTTAATATTTCTACAAGTAAATTACATGCGATAAATAAAAGGATGCAACCTAAAAATAAATTATGATTTAATGAAAAAAAGCTTACAATTTTGTTGCCAATTAAATTTCCTAGGAATGGCATTAGAAAATGCATTATCCCAACTACAGTACTAATTGTTAAAATTTTCTTTTTGGGAAGGTTATATGTACCAAGTCCAAGTGATAAAGAAAATGTATCCATACTTAATGCTACTGCTATTAATAGAATATTAAAAAGTTCTTTCATAAGTATCTCCTGATATACTATATGAAAGAACTTAGTATTTTATGAAAAGTATTTATTTAATACATCTTTGACATAAAAACTGTAATTTATCTCTTCTGTGCCGTCTTCTTTGGCTTCTAAAAGACATAGAGGCGGGAACATTACGCACCACCAATTATTTCCTACGCCACTTCCCAAAGTTACAACTAAAGAATCGTATTCCCCTTTTGGATAGGTAACTCCATGATATTCTTTTTCTGGAAAATAATTTTTTCCAAAGGACACTTTATTATTTTTCGTATATGTATTGACTGTCGTGCGTATGTTTTTTAAGTTGTCTTCGATTATTTTTTTGGCTTCTTTACTTGTAGAAGCTTTTTGCATTAAATTATTTAAATCTTTTTCTAATTGATTTTTAACTTCTAATTTCATTGTTTGATCTTCTATAGAATTAGAATTTGCAATTACTCGAAATCTTATAGCGTAATCTGGAATTAATATTTCATCTTTTTGGGTTAATCCATATATGAAAAATACCACGAATAAAATAGGAATTATTTTTTTCACTTTTCTCACCTATTTCATTTATGGTATTTTCTTTTTTCTTTTATTCATTTTTAATTAAAAAAACATATCTGTCTTTTCCACTTAAATCACATTCTACGTTGCAAGTAAATGTTGATAAGTATTTTCTTGCAAGCTCAGTAATTGCATTACCTTGTTGATAACCTATTTCAAAAGCAATCAGTTTTGGCTTGTTTTTCGTAAGGCTAACTTTTTTTATAATCTCTTCATAAAAATATAACCCATGATTTTTGGCAAATATCGCATTTTGAGGTTCATATTTCGTTTCTTCTCCAACTTCCTCCTGTTCGCCTACATAAGGAGGATTGGAAATAATACAATCAAAATTTTCATAATTTACATTTAACATGTCTTCGTGCTTAAAGTTTATAACTACCTTATTTATTTTGGCATTTTCTTCGGCAAGTTCTAGTGCTTCTTTAGATATATCCACACAAGTTACTTCGCTGTTTATATTTTTCTTAATGGCAATTCCAATGCATCCACTTCCACAGCCTAAATCCAATATTTTAGGATTTTGTACATTTAATGATGTAATTTTTTTTATTGTTTTTTCGACTAAAAATTCCGTTTCAAAACGTGGAATTAGAACTCTTTCATCTACCAATACTGTCGTATTGTAAAATTCTACATCTCCTATTAGATATTGAACTGGGTAATTTTCACTAATTTTTTTTTCTATTTCACTTAAATTATTGGGATATTTTTCTTTTAAAATATTCCAATCTGTATTACTTATTTTTTTAGGTTTCATATTTTATTTTTTTCTTAGACGCTCAATCACGTCGTCTCTTATATTTTCATATGTAGCACGCGTATTTAATGCCGTATTGTAGAAAGGAAGATTATTATTATGACTAAACTCTTTTAATTCGCGGCTTGCGATTAATTCGTTTTTAGCGAATTCTAAAAGTTCTTTATCTGATAAATTTGCAGGCCATCTGTCTAGCTTAATATTTTTTCTTATATTCGCTGCATAATAGTCTGGTGTTACGTCTAATGTTCCCAAGCAATATATTGATGCTCCTCGAGGTTGATAGTATTCTATTAAAGACTTTCTAGATATTTCAAATCCCTCTATTATTACACCTTGATTATTTTTTGCTTCATATTTTAATCCCCACATTAATCTTTTTATATATTCTTGAAATGATTCACTTGTTACCGCAGTATCTACTCTTACTCCAAGTTCTGGCCATATATAGGCTAGTGAATCTCTAATCATATCTACATTAATTACCGGAAAACCAAATTCTTTTCCTAAATCTATTCTCAACCATTCGGCAAATAAACTTTTTCCTGTTTTTGGTCTTCCTGCAAAAATCACAACATCTCTTAATTCATTTTTCATATCTTAATTCTACTCTTCTCCAGCTAATTTTCTTTTTAAGTCTTCTGTGATTAAAGCATCTATTATCGGTTCTAAGTCCCCATCCATAACACGATCTAGATTCATAACAGAAAATCCTATTCGGTGATCCGTTACTCTATTTTGTGGATAATTATAGGTTCTTATTTTCTCTGAACGATCTCCTGTGCCAATCTTGGTCTTTCTAGCACTTCCTAATTCTTTTTCTTTTTGTTGCTCCATATTATCATAAAGTTTTATTTTTAAAAGCTTCATTGCTTTATCTTTGTTTTTTAATTGGCTTCTTTCGTTTTGGCATGTTACTACTGTATTTGTTGGTAAATGCGTAATACGGACCGCTGAATTAGATGTGTTTACGGATTGTCCTCCAGCTCCACTGGAATGATAAACGTCTATTTTTAAATCACTTTCTTTAATATCTATATCTATATCTTCCACTTCTGGCATTACTAATACAGTTGCGGTAGATGTATGAACTCTTCCTTGCGTTTCAGTTACAGGAACTCTTTGAACTCGATGTGAACCACTTTCATATTTTAATTTGCTATAGACATTTTCCCCTTTAATTGTACATTCTACTTGAGAAAATCCACCAGAAGTTCCTTCTAATTCATGGTCAATTTCAATTTTCCAACCATTTTTCTCAGCATAATAAGTGTACATTCTTAAAAGATCTCCAGCAAAAATGTTTGCTTCATCTCCTCCAGCTGCCCCACGAATTTCCATGATGACATTTTTTCCATCGTTTTCATCTTTAGGAATTAGTAAAATTTCCAATTCTTTGTTTATCTCAGTTATTTTATTTTGATTTTCTTCAATTTCTAATTCGGCCATTTCTTTAAAATCTATATCATTTACTAAAGATTTTGCTTCATTTAGATTTTTTTCACAAGTAAGTAATTCTTCATATTTTATAACGATTTCTTTTAAGTCACTTTGCTCTTTAGAAAGTGTCTTTACTTTTTTAAAGTCATTCATTACCTCTGGATTCATAAGTTCTTCTGATAATTCATGATATCTTTTTTTTATGGTTTCTAATTTTTCTTTCATTGTATCTTTCCTTTCTTTTAATTCATTATAAAAGCAAAGCTACATATTTTCATCATCTTCATCAATAACAACTAGATCTTTTAGGTCTTCATCTGGTGAATCATCTTCTACTTCGTCTTCATCATAATAAGAATCATCTTCTGTATTTTCTGTTTCTTCCACAGTTGATGGATCTACATCTTCGTAATCGTCTTCATCCTCTTCAATAACAACTTTTTCGCTGTGACGAACACGCAAGTCCCAATAACCATCGCTTAGCATAATAAATTTCTGATCGATTGTTAACATTTCAAAAAAGTCGGCAATGTGTGATTCAAATATATTGTCTCCAAGTTCTAAAATATTACAAATTTCACGAAATAAATCATTTATTTTCATTTTCTTTTTTGTTTCTTCTAAAATTAGATATGCAATGTCATCATAGCCCATTAATTCTAGTTCTTCTTTTGGAATTGATTTTAGTTTTTTCATTTTTTACATCCTTTCTGGTATTTCAATACTTAATAAATCTAACATGTTTTTAAGTATTCTATTTGATAAATCTAATAAGAGAAGCCAATTATCTTTTTTCTCTTGTTCATTCAATTTATTAATATGATTGTTTTCATAAAATGTATTCATATTTACGCATATTTCGTATAAAAAATTAGCAAGTATTGAAGGTAATCTAGTATTTGTTGCGTATTTTAATGTATTTTCTAACTCTAATAATTTTAATCTTAAATCTCTATCTACCTTATTATAAATTTTTTCATTTATTTTTTTCTCAGTTATTTCTTCTTTATTTAATATACTAGCAATTCTTAAGTAAGTATATAAGATATATGGGCCTGTTTTTCCTACTACTTCAGAGAATTTTTTAATATCAAAGATATAATCTTTTTCTCGATTGTTTTGAAGATCCGCAAATTTAATAATTGCATTCACTAAAATGTCTAAGTCTTTATCCGCCATGTCTTTATTTTTTTCATTTGAAGCTAAGAAGGCTTCTTTTACTTCAGCAAACAAAGTATCTAATTTTGGACTATTACCAGCTCGTGTTTTAAATGGGCGACCATCACTTCCATTAACAGTTCCAAAGCCTAAGTGTTCAAAAGAAGTCTCTTTATCATAACCCATTTTTTTGCATAATCGAAAGATAGATTCAAAATGAAGCGATTGTCTTTTATCAGTAACATATAAAATTTTATTTGGATGATATTTTTCTATTCTCTCATAGATTGTTGCCAAGTCTGCTGTACTATATAAATATCCTCCATTGCTTTTTTGAAAAATGATTGGTGGAAGTTCTTTTTTATCGTCCTCTTCTTTTATTTCAATAATCTTAGCCCCGTTTGAGTCTTTTAAAAGATTTTTTTCTTCTAATAGTTTTGCGAAAGGTTCGAAATATGGTCTAGCATCTGATTCACCGTTCCATAAATCAAATGATACATCTAGGTAATCGTAAATTCTTTTAATATCTTTTAATGAGACTTCGCGAATTTTTTTTGAATATTCCGTGTATTCTTCGTTTTGGTGTTGAAGCTCTTTTGTAATTGTTTCACAGATGCTTTTAATATTTTCGTCTTGTTTACAAATACCACTTATTTTAGGATAAATTTCTTCTAATTTTTCTAGAGTAATATCATTAACAGAAATTCCTTCTTGTTTTAAGCCATAAATTACCTGACCCATTTGTAAGCCGTAATCCCCTAAATGAACGTCTGAAATGACAGTATGCCCCATGTATTTTAACATTCTTTTTACAGATTCTCCCACCACAGCGCTTCTTAGGTGACCTACATGCAAAGGTTTTGCTATATTTGGTCCACCATAATCAATTACAATAGTTTCTGGACTTGGTAATTCGATATTAAATTTATCTTTTTCGAGCATTTTATTTAAGGTATCATTAATTAATTTATCACTTAAAGTAAAATTAATAAAACCTGGAGGCAATAATTCAATTTTTGTAAACATTTCACCTTTTTTTTCATTTAATTTTTCTACGATAGTATTTCCAATTTCTAAAGGACTTTTGTGAAGTATCTTCGCTAGTCTAAAAGAGCCATCGAACTGATAATCACATAGATCTTTTCTATTTGATACGATTACTTCAACATTTTCTAAAGCGTAATCTAATTCTTCTAAAGTATTTTTTAAAATTGCTTCGATTTGTTTGGTTATCATTATTCTTCACCTTCTAATTCTAGAATAAGCTCAGTTTTTTCATCATCTGTTTCAATTAAATAAGATAAATTTATTAAATTTTTATTCCTCAATAGATTAGCATACTCTACTTCAACTTGCAAGTAATATTGTTCTTTTTTTAAAGTAATTTCACACTTTTTTTCTGCGATGTCCATGAAGAAAGAATACTCGTTATTTTCTCTTGTAAATTCTTTGGTTGTTAAATTAATTGTATGTTCCATATCTTCTAAATTAAAAGTTATAATATCGTTTTCATTCTTATAAAAGATATCTTTTTTTTCTAAGACAATTTCTTCTCCTTTATAAAGTTTAAGATTTAATAACATAGACAGCACGCACCTTTTTATAACGGACTCATTATATCATAGTTTTATTAAATGTAAAGAAAAAATAAAAAGGCTTGTTTCCGCCAAATTTTTGGTACATTGAAAATTTCACTTATATTTTTTTTACTTTTTTTCATACTAGTGATAGGTGAACTCTATGAAAAAATTAAAATTGACTTTTAAATTAGGACTTTTTTTTGTTTTGTCATGCTTTGTCTGTCTTATAGGAATCTATGTATATGCTTTCTTTTCTCCTAAATTGGAACTAAAAAATATGGGAAAAGTTTTTATTTATGATAAAAATGAAGATTTAATTTATCAAGGTTCTGGTTCTAAAGAATGGATAGGCCTAGAAGATATTTCTTCTGATCTTAAAAATGCTGTAATAAGTGTTGAAGATAAAAATTTCTATAAGCATAAAGGTTTTGACTTTTTGAGAATTGGAAAAGCATTTTTGCAAAATTTAAAATACCATACTAGACAAGGCGCTTCTACTATTAGTATGCAATATATTAAAAATATGTTTCTAACGTTTGATCAAACTTGGGAAAGAAAAATTAAAGAAGCTTTTTTAACTGTTGAATTGGAAGTTCATTATAGTAAAGATAATATTTTAGAAGGTTATTTAAATACCATAAATTATGGAGAAGGAAATTATGGTATTGAAGATGCTAGTAAATATTATTTTAATAAGAGTAGTAAAGATTTAACTTTGGAAGAAGCGATTATGTTAGCTGGTATTCCAAAGAATCCAAGTAATTTTAATCCTGTTAGTGATTATGAAGCTTGTATTGAACGAGCTCGTATTGTCGCGATGACTATGGTCGAGAATGGTTATATTACTAAAGAAGTATATGACGGCTTATTTCAAAGTGAAATTCCTATATATGGAAAGAGAATGCAAAATAATTCACAAACAGTCTTGTATTACCAAGATGCAGTGTTACAAGAGTTAAGTTCTATTAAATCCGTTCCTTCTTCCTTAATTGAATCTGGTGGACTTAAAATTTATACTACTTTTGATCAGAAGGCTCAAGAAAATATGGAAAAAGCTATTTTGAATTATATGGATAATCAAGAAGAACTCCAAGTGGCTAGTGTAATAGTTGATCCAAAAACTGGTGGGGTTTTGGCTCTTACTGGAGGCCTTAATTATGCCAAAAGTCAATATAACCGGGCAACAATGTCAAAACGACAAGTTGGTAGTACCATGAAACCGTTTTTATATTATGCCGCTTTAGAAAATGGACTTACTTCTTCTTCTACTTTTAAAAGTGAAGAAACAACGTTTCATTTTACAAATAATGAGCTTTATTCACCTAGTAATTATAATCATGTTTACGGAAATAAGGATATTACCATGGCCGCGGCTATTGCATATTCCGATAATATTTATGCTGTAAAAACCCATTTGTTTTTAGGTACTGAAACTTTAGTACAAGCTGCTAAATTAGCTGGTATTGAAGAAGACCTAGTTGGTAATCCTTCTTTGGCACTTGGGACGAGTGAATTAAATATGCTTGATTTTGCACATGGCTATGCAACTTTAGCAAATGGGGGAGATGAACATGAACTTTATTTTATTGAAAAAGTAGAAGATATGAATGGAAATGTTTTGTACGAACATAATGTAAAACATAATTATGTGTTAAATAGTAATGATGTGTTTATTTTAAATGAAATGATGACGAATACAACGAATTCTAAATTTTCTTCTTATACTACCCCAACTGCTTTATCTTTAGCCTCTCGAATGAGTCGTAAATATGCGCTTAAGACTGGTACCACGGATACTGATTCTTGGAGTGTAGGATATAATCCGGATGCCTTAATGCTTGTTTGGGTAGGAAATGATGAAGCGAAAAACGTAGATGAAACGGCAAGTTATTATTCTAAAAATATATGGCTAGAAGCAATGGAAGGATATTTGGAAGGTACTGAAGCTACTTGGTATGACAAACCACAAAATGTTGTAGGAATTGTTCGCGACGGAATCACTGGGCAAGAAAGTCAATACGGAACAAATAATGCTTTATTTTACTATATTAAAGGCACAGAACTTGGAATTGTTCCCACATTAAAAGAAGATTACGAGTAATCTTCTTTGCTTTAATCTTTATTTTTTATATTGATTGTCATTTGATAATTTCCAGTTATATCTACTTCTTCTAAATTGATATCAAAGCCTTTTTGTTGTAGTGAATTTACTAATTCTCTCACTTCATTAATAGCTGTTTTTAAATCTAATCCTTTTGCTTCTTCTACGATTTTATCATAGTTAGGATCTAATTTGATTACAGCATCCATAGGGTCAAAAATGTCCTCTTTAGCTTCCTCTTTTACTTCTTCAATAATATTATTTGCATCATTCGATTCTTCTTTTTTCTCTTCAAAGAAGAAAGGCATAAAGGTATCGTCATCACTTTTTGACTCGGCATTTTCTTCTTTTGGAATTAAGTTTGCAAATAAATCTAAATCATCTAAAACTTCGATAGAAGCATCTTTTTTAACTTCTAAATTTGTTTCAGAAGGTGCGGCAAATGCCATGCCCATATTCATATTTGCTGCTTCATCTTCTAAGAAATTAAAGAATTTATTTGGAATTTCTTTTTTTTGCTCTTCAATTATTTCTTCTTTTGGCTCTATAATTTTAGACATATCGTTTATTGGTTGAACTACATTAATATCGGTTGCGTTATTCATGATAGTTTTTATATCAGGACTTGATGGTACAAGTGGTATTTCATCTTTTCCTGAATCTCCTTTCGCCTTTTTAATCTCTAAATCTAATTGTCTTACAGTAAGTCTTTTGGACAAAATCTTTTTTAGCCATTCCGTTTGTTCTTCTTTTGGAAGAGATAATAGGCTTCTTGCATGACGTTCACTTATTTTTTCTCCTAAAAGTGCATCTTGTACTTCTGGTGCAAGATTTAGAAGGCGTAACTTATTCGCAATTGAACTTTGACTAACACCCATTTTTTCTGCAAGCTGTTCTTGCGTCATATATCCACGATCTAAAAGATTTTTGTATGATTTTGCTTCTTCTATAGGAGTTAAATTTCTTCTTTGAATGTTTTCTACTAAAGCAATTTCGGCGCTTTTATCATCATCTATATCTGAAATAATTGCCGGCACTTTGCGTAATCCTGCCATAGTTGAAGCTTTGAATCTTCTTTCACCAGCGATAATCTCAAACTTATCTCCTAATCTTCTTAATACTAATGGTTGAATAATCCCATGTTGCTTAATTGATTCTGATAGTTCTTTTAATCCTTCTTCATCAAATGCTAAACGTGGTTGAAAACGATTTGGAATGATATCCTCAATCGCTACTTGTATTATATTTTGTTCTGTATTCACAAAAAATCAGCCCCTTACTGCCTATTTTCTACAATTTATTTTATCAAGTTTTTTTCATTTAAGCAATTAGATTTTTTACTTTCTATTTTTTGTTGGGGCATTGTTATATTTTCTTTGTATAATTTTCTGTAACTTAGCCATAATACTATTGTAGATGGTATTTCGTCTACACCAGTTAGTAAAACTGGATATTGGTTTTTTACCTTTTAAAAGCGGCCGTGAAGGTCGCTTTTATTTTAAAGAGATTTCTTTTTGATTTTGTCATATGTTCTCGGGTATAATTCATTTGTTAGACTTTTTTTTCTAATGCGTATTAAGGTTCTAAAACCCGTATTGTTTGGTAAATTAAATTCTTTCTTTTCAATAATTTCACAGTCAAGCTTTTTTAAAGTATTTTGAGCATTCTTTAATTCTTCTTCGATATTACTTTTCATTGCGATAAAATAGCCATTTACTTTCAAAGCTGGAATATTTAATTCTAGAAGGATTCGAAGTTCGGCAACTGCACGTGAAGTTACTAAATCATATTTTTCTCGATTTTCTCTTGTGTAATCTTCCGCCCTACTATAGATTACCTCGACATTGCTTAACTCTAATTTTTGAACGCATTTTTTTAAAAATGTTGTTTTTTTGTTATTGGAATCTAATAAAGTTACTTTTAAATGTGGATAAGTTATTGCTAGTACTAATCCTGGGAAGCCAGCACCTGAACCTACATCGAGTAATGTTTGGCTATTTAAATCAACTATTTTTGTGATAGTTAGTGAATCATAAAAATGTTTTAAATAGACTTCTTCTTTTGTTTTTATTGCTGTTAAATTTGTATGCTTATTGTACTCTAGTAAGAAATCCGCATAGATATCTAATTTTTCTACTATTTCTTTTGTTATTGGTACATTCATTTCTTTTAAATTGTTTAAAAATTCTTCTTTATTCATTTTTACTATACTCTTTCTTTAAATATACTGAAAGTATCGCTATGTCACTTGGATTAACACCACTGATTCTTACTGCTTGACCGATTGATAATGGTCTTATTTTTTCAAGTTTTTGTCTTGCTTCGGAGGCAAGATTTTGTATTTTTTGATAATCGATATCAATTGGGATTTTCTTTTCTTCTAGTTTTACCATTTTTTCGACTTCTTTGTAAGTTTTTCTAATATATCCTTCATATTTTATTTGAATTTCAAGTTCTTCTTTTATTGAATCCTCTAATGGAATTTCAATGATTTTTTCTAGGAATTCAATAGTTATTTCTGGTCTTTTTAATAATTCCCACAAATTCTCTGTTTTGATAGGAATTGTTTTATTATATTTTTTAAAGATTTCTTTTTCTTTTTCTGTGATTTTTAATTTTGTTGTTTTTAAAAATTCTTCGCCATTTTTTAGTTCCTTAAGTTTACTTTGATAATTTAGATACTGACTTTGTGAAATGCTTCCGACTTTGTTCGCATACTCTCTTAATCTTAAATCTGCATTATCATGGCGCAATATTAGACGAAATTCAGCACGACTTGTTAGCATTCTGTAGGGTTCTTGTGTTCCTTTCGTTACTAAATCATCGATTAATACACCTATGTAAGCATCGTTTCTTTTTAAAATTAACGGTTCTTGATTTTCTAATTTTAAACTAGCATTGATACCAGCGATTAGTCCTTGGCCTGCCGCTTCCTCGTATCCACTTGTTCCATTTATTTGTCCCGCAGTGAAAAGATTTTGAATTTTTTTCGATTCTAGTGTAGGGCTAACTTGTAGTGGATCAATTGCATCATATTCTATAGCGTAAGCATATTTAGTGATGATGGCATTTTCAAGTCCACTTAAACTATGAACCATTTTTTCTTGAATATCTCTTGGCATTGAAGTAGAAAATCCTTGCAAATAATAATCATCATAATAAAGACTTTCTGGTTCTAAAAATAATTGATGTCTTTCTTTGTCTTTAAAACGCACCAGTTTATCTTCTATAGAAGGACAATATCTAGGTCCTATTCCTGTTACGTAGCCCCCATACATGGCCGATTTATCTAAGTTATCTAATATAACTTTATGAGTATTTTCATTCGTATAAATTAAATAACACTTTTGTTGTTCATTTGGATTGTATGCTGGAGGATTATCCCACGAGAATGTCCATAGTTGATCGTCTCCTTTTTCTTCTTGCATTTTTGAAAAATCAATAGAACTAGCTTTAATTCTTTGTGGTGTTCCAGTTTTTAAACGTTGAATTGTAAGTCCATATTTTTTTAAATTATCACTTAAATGATTACTTCTTCTCTCTCCGTGAGGCCCACCTTCGGTATTTTCTGAACCAATTAGTATGTTAGCTTTTAAATATGTTCCAGTAGTGAGTATTACAACATCAGAATATATTTTTTTTCCATCTTCTAAAATAACACCTTTTACAACATCACTTTCGATAATTAAGTCTTCTACTAAACTTTCTAAAATTTCTAGATTTTCTGTATTTTTTAATATTTTTTGCATATTTTGTGGATAAGTTATTTTGTCTGCTTGTGCTCTTAATGAACGCACTGCTGGACCTTTTGAATTATTTAGCATCTTAATTTGAAAATGCGACATATCGGCAACTTTTCCCATAAGCCCACCTAAGGCATCTATTTCTCTTACAATAATTCCTTTTGCTGTCCCACCGATTGAAGGATTACAAGGCATGTCACCTATGTTTTTTATATTTCCTGTTATTAAAAGGGTTTTATGTCCTTTAAATGCTGCGATGTGAGCTGATTCAATTCCAGCATGTCCTCCACCCACTACAATTACTTCATATTTCATAATACTCACATCCTTCTTTTTGATTATTTTCCTAAACAAAATCTTTCAAAGATATTGTCTACTAATTCATTTTCATAAAACTCGCCAATAATTTTTCCTAAATCTTCCCACGCGCTTTTTATATCTATTGCTAGCATATCTACAGGAATATTTAATTTATTTTCTTCCATTACATGTTCTATCTTTTTTAATGCTTGTTTTGCAAGACTTATTTGCCTTACATTCGATAAATAAGTTAAATCTTTACTACTTAAATCTTCGATTCCTATGCACTCTAAAATACTTTCTTTTAATTCTTCGATTCCAAGCTTCTTCAAAGTGCTACCTTTGACAACCACTTTTTTTGTGTCTAACTCTTCCATTTTTGTTTCTAAATCTATTTTATTTATAAAAATTAAACTCTTTTGGTTTTCAATTAAGTTAATAAGTTCTTTTTCTTCCAGTGTTAGAAGCTCATTATTATTTAAAACTAATATTGTAACATCTGCTTCGTTCATTACTTTTTTACTTTTTTCAACACCTATTTTTTCAACAATATCTTGTGTTTCTCTAATTCCAGCTGTATCTATAAAATGAAATAAAATCCCTTTATAGTTTATAGTTCCTTCTACAATATCTCTTGTTGTTCCTGAAATATCTGTGACAATTGCTTTTTCTTCTTCTAAAAAAGTGTTTAAAAGAGAGCTTTTTCCAACATTTGGTTTTCCAATAATGGCGATTTTAATGCCATTTTTGATAATTTTTCCGCTTTCTGACTCTTTTACAATTTGATTTAAAGAGTTTTTTATTTCAGTTAGAACAGGGGTGATGTTTTCTTTGGTAATAACTAGCTCATCTTGATATTCTGGATAATCAATGTTTACTTCAATATTTGCAAGTAATTCTACCATTTTTTCTCTTAGATTTTGTATTAATTTTGTTGTTTTTCCTGTAAGACCACTTAATGCCATATCTGATTGAATACTTGTTTTTGCTTCAAGCATATCGCTGATGCTTTCTGCTTCTAATAAGTTTATTCTACCATTTAGAAAAGCTCTTTTTGTAAATTCCCCTGGCTCAGCTGGAATTGCTCCATTATTTAGAATTAGTTCTAGAATTTTATTTGTTGTAGCATAACCTCCATGGCAATTGATTTCCACAACATCTTCTTTGGTATATGTTCTTGGAGCACGCATAAGCATTACTAATACTTCATCAATAATTTTCTCTTCATCTTTTATAAATCCATAATGAATGGTATGAGATGGAGCATCTTTAAATTTTTTATTTGAAAATATTTTACTGACAATGCTTATAGATTCTGGCCCACTTACTCGAATAATATTTATTGCACCTATACCTATATTATTTGTGCTTATAGCTGCGATTGTCGTATCCACCAAAACCACTTCCTTACGGGGTATTATACCACGATTTTTTTGCTTTTAGAAATTTTTTCTTACTCTTAATTTTTTTGATAAAAATTTAGTTATTATGTGTTAAATCATTATTTATAAGCAAATACACATAAATTTAAATATATTTTACTACCAATTTACTACTTTAAATATGATTGTTAATATAAAATATGATATACTAATTATAGATTAAATTAGTATAATCTATTAAGTGCGGTGATTATTAGATGGAAAAAACTATTGCAGAAATACAAAAAGAAGTCGACGAATGGGCTCAACAATTTGAAAAGCCATATTTTAGCCCTCTTTCTATGCTTGCTACCATGACAGAAGAATTAGGAGAAGTTTCAAGAGTAATAAATAATTTATATGGTGATAAAAAGAAAAAAGAAGGGGAACATTTAAAAGATTTAGAAGAAGAATTAGGAGATTTATTATTTACAATTATATGTATGGCTAATTATCATAATATTTCTTTAAATGATGCACAAGAACGCAAATTAGAAAAAATTTATGGCAGGGACAATAATCGTTTTAAGAGAAAAGGATAATTCTATATTATAAATAGGCTACATGCTTCATGCTACATAATAAGGGTAATACTAAACCTTATTATGGCGAGGACTTTAGTGGCTAACGCCACAAGTCTCGCTCATAAGATTAATACTGTGACATTGCATAGTATTTTTTATATTTAAAGTTAATATCTTAAAAAATAAATTTTTACTACTAATTTACTACTTTTGAAAGTAAAAATATAACAAATTATCAAAATATATGTGAATATCTTCAGAAAACAAAAATATCATAAACACTTATAAATCAAGGATATAAGGACATTCAAGAATATATAAAAAGTAGGCAGAAAATTACTATATTTTTTTATTCAAAAAAAGATAACAAATCTGCTATCTATATTCTTTTTTTGGGTATAAATTCAAGAAGTCTTGGAAAATCTTTTTCTACATCTTCTTTTATGGTTACTTTTTCTTTATAAAGTACATCAAAAATATGATTGTAATCTTCACTTGTAAGTTCTATAATTTGATTATTTCTTTTGTATATGATAATACTGATTAAAACTTTTGCAATGAAGGTGTCATTTGGATGAAGATAAAAACTTAGAACATCGTTAATTCCTACTCTTTCATTATTTTTTTTCAAAAGTCTAGAACTAAATATTTGTTTTTCTTTTCCCATTTTTGTCGAATGATATTTAAGTCGATCATTTTTTCTATAATCTATATAATTTATACAACCTGGTCTATTTAACATTCGATGTCCCCAAACTACTTCAAAAGTTCTAGCGGTGTTATCTGCTATAAAACTCTCTAAGTCTATCGCTTGATTTGTATCTATAGTCGTATACAAATTTTCTAAATCTATACTTACTAAAGAAGGTCTACTACAATATTCTAATGCATAACTTAAACGATTATCAATCATAAGTTTGCAATGAGCTTCTTTCATATCATTTAATGTTTTTTTATTTCCTACTACAAAATTTATGTGTGGGTTGTAATCATCTTCTTCTAAAGCACCAATTGTTAAAATATTGTATTCTTGATTTGTTTTAAATTGATAAAGATATTTTATAATCTCAGCTAATTCTTTTACATTTAGATTTCCATAATCACGGAAAACTTTTTTTGGTTTTTAAACCAAATATTTCCAAAGCGCTCATTGATGGAAATCTTTCGTACAATATAAATTCTTTGTTTCGTTTATTATCAAAAAACTGTTGATAAGCTTGAGCAATTTCTTCATTTGTTCTTAATAATTGTTTTTCATATTCTTCGATTTGACGCTCTGCCTCTAATTTTTTAGCAATTAATAATTCTTTTTCATTTTTTAATCTTGTTATTTTATCCATTTTCTTTTACCCCCCAAAATTTTTTAATAACTTTGTTATAGCATTATTTAATAAAATTGTGGCATTTTTTTATTCTAAAGTTCTTGAAGTGAATACTATGTTTTCTTTTTCAAATAATTTATGACATGCAAAGAAAGTTTTTGTTTGCTCATTTTCTACTCCGATAACTGTTTCTTTCATTTTTTTAATATCTTTTTCAATATCATCATGTTGTTCTTTTAAAAATATAAATGCATAACCATTTGCAAAACTTATTTTGTTTACTGTTACAATTGTTGTATAAAGATAGCTTCCTTCTAAGTTTTTGCTACCAGACGAAAGAGCAATATCAACGATGTCGTAATTTTTGTTTGTTATTGTATCACGTAGTTTTACTATTCCTTTATTGGAATCTAATTTTTTTATTTGAAATAATGATTCTGTTACGGTTTCTTCTATTTGCCATGCTATCTTATACTTACTTGATAAAACATTCATATCTTCTTTCATATATTTGGAAAATAAAATTTCTTCCTTTTCTTTTATGGTATGAAATAGAATTAGATTATTTAATTCATTACCGTCTTCTGCTTTATATATAATTTTATTTTGCTTTGTAATTTTAGTTAATTCAGCTATTCTTTCTGGATAATTATTTATTAAATACCCAATACAGTCTCCGATTAGTATATCAGTTTCTTCTCTTAGGCTTTTGTAATCTTGTATTTGTTCGCTTTCTTTTGTTTTATCCCAAGTTTTTTGATAATTTTGATCATATTCTTTTTGTAATAACAATTCTCTTAATTCGTTAGGAGTATGTCCTTTTAATACTGCAGAAGGCATATCATTCATAGCATTATCTAATAAATATGATAATTCTTCTTTTGCTATTTTCTTTAATTCTTTTTGACTTAAAAGATATTCCATTAATTCTTCTCTTTTATAGTCTAAGACTGAAAATTCTATAAGTTTTGCTATTAGCTCACTCATATTTTTGAATTTGACTTTATGCAGGAATTCAAAGAATTCTCGAATCGATTCTTTTCTTGTATCAAATAGTTGTTCTTCGTGTATTTTCATGTCTTCTAAAGAAATATCAGAATATTCTAAATCCGGATAGCTTTCTAGGGTATATACTAATTCTTCTTCAAAATAATGAAAAGGCTCATAAACAAGATATTCTTCCTCATCAAATAGAACTTCGTAAGTATAATATTTAAAGCGTTTATCAGTCTTTATAAATTTCAAAATTTCCTCTTTTTGCAAATCCGTTTTTTTCATCAGTATTTCACATAACTTTTCTGGACTAACTATTCCATAAATTTTACAAGCTCCTATTAAATAGTTATTTACTTCATCAATTAGTTGTTTTTCTTTTTGCGATACTTTTCGTATTGCTTTTTTGATGGAATGAGCAAATTCATCGGTTATTTTTATTTGTTCTTTTTCATTATAAATTAATAATTTATCTTGTAATATAGGTATGATTGATTCATCAAATTCATTTTTTTTCTTTTTTAAGATGCTTTTGAGACATTCTATTTCTTTTAAATTACATAAACTAATAATATTGTTATAATCTTTATAAATATTTTTAATTTCTATTAACATTTCTTCTTTTTCTATCTCTTCATAATCTTCAAAGCTTTCTATTAATCTTGAGTATAAATCATAGATTCTTTCTTTGTCTATAGTACTTAGTGTTTTTACTCTTTTCATTTTTTCCCTTTCTTTTTTAAAAAGACAGATGTTACTCTGCCTTTATTACAACATGTCTATTTGGTTCTTCTCCTTCGCTTGTAGTTGATACGCCTTTAAAGTTTGAAAGTTTGTTATGAATAACTCTTCTTTCGTAAGAGTTCATATTTTCTAGTATTGCATCTACTTTTGTTTCTCTTACTTCTTTTGCTATGTTGATTGCAAGCCTTTCTAAAGAGTCTATTCTTTTTTCTCGATAATTTTCAACATCTAATATTATTTTTGGAGTTATGCCCCACTCTTTTTTTATTTTAGCGCGACATATTGTTTCTAAAGCTTTTAGTGTCCCACCATTTTTTCCTATAAGAATGTTATTATTATCAGAATACATATTGATTATAAATTGCTCTTCACTGATGACTGTTTCAATGTTTATGGTAAGTCCCATAGATTCAATAATAGTTTTTAAGAAGTTTTTTGTACCTTCTAAAAGTTCTTGATATGATATTGCAGTTACTTCATAAGTTGTACCTTTTAATATTCCTGATTTTTTTTCTTCTACTGTATAATATATTTTTTCTGTATGTAGATCATTTTTGGCATTTTCTACGGCTTCTAATAAAGTCTTTCCTTGCGTTACTGCTGGCATTTTATTTACCTCTTTTCTTTGCTCTCTTATCTTTGTGTTTTATATCAATAATTTTATTATCTTTTGTATTTTCTTTTTCTAATATTTTTTTAATGATAAGATTTTGAATAACAGCAAATCCATTTGTAACAATCCAGTAAAATGCAATTGCAGTTGGAAGTGAGAATGATGCAATCGAAATACTTACAATCATAAACATGAACATGAAATTCATTTGTTTCATCATTTCATTATTTTGAGTACTTTTCATTGAATTCTTAAATGAGATGTATGTTGTCGCGACAATTAAGAAAATTAAAGCTATATATATATATTCGCCAGCGGCTAATCCTTTCCAAGGTGTCATACCAAGATGCATTCCAAATAAGTTTCCTTCAAATATAGCAGGTACTTCGTTTATCGCATCTAAAAACGCAAAGAATAAGGGGATTTGAATTAAAGCTACTAAACATCCTGAAACTGGATTAATTTTATATTTTTGATAAACCAACATCATTTCTTGACTTTTTGCCATCATTGCTTCGCTGTCAGTTTTCCCTTCATATTTTTTTTCAATTTTAGCTATTTCTGGTTGAGCTTTTTGCATGTTGTTTGTTTGTCTCATACTTTTAATGGCAAATGGTAATAAAATTAAGCGAATTAGTAGTCCTACTACCATTACAGAAATTCCCATATTATTAAAAAGGTAGCCAAAACGTAAAATGATATATGCTAATGGTCTTACAAGAATCGCTTCCCATAATCCATCATATTTGTTCGAATTGATTTTAAAATCTTCGCAAGTTGGAAGTTCTTCTAATTTTACTTCCATTTGATTTTCTTTTTCCTTATATATATTATATAATTCTGAAGATTCACTAGGTCTGCAAAGAATATCTTTTTGGACGCTTTGACCTGTTACTTCATTTGTTAAGATATTACCATTTTCATCTTTTAAGTAGTTATCACTTCCACATCCACTGGTTAGTGAAATTATTACAACTAAAATGATAGCAAGAATTTTATTTTTTTGTTTCATTTTTTTCTCCGTTTCTATTGATTAAATTTTGAAAACTTTTTTGCATTTCTTGGAATGTTAGATTTTTCACGTTTTCTTTCATTATTATAATATAATCTTTTGGCTCGTTCAATGTTTTTTTCCAATCATCTAAAATGACTCTCATTCTTCTTTTTAAGGTATTCCGCTCGACTGCATTTCCAAGTCGTTTTGATACTGCAATGCCAAAATGAGGAAAGTCATATTTTCCTTTCCTTATATATAAGGTAAAATCTTTATTTTTTATATATCTTTCTTTTTTTATAATTTCGGTAAATTCCTGATGAGATTTTATCATTTCAATTCTCTTCATGTACGCCCTTCTTTCAAAAAAAAATTCCACATGAAAAATGTGGACTATTTACAACACAACTGTTTGCGACCTTTTTTTCTTCTTCTTTTTAAAATATTTGTTTCTTTTCTTGCGAAGAATCCGTGTTTTTTAGCTCTTTTTCTTTTATTTGGTTGATAAGTTCCGATTTTCATATACTTCCCTCCTTTGTTTCAAGCTCTCTTATTATAATATCAAAATATTTAAAAAGTCAATTATTTTGGGCATTTTTGTATTTTTTAATAGCTCATTGTTCTTGTTTTATGATATGGTTTTCTTTTTAAGTCCTTGTTTTGACTTAGTATCCATATAAAATCATTTATTTCTATTAAACTTTTCTTTGGTAATCTGTCTTGTATTTTTTGAAGTGCAACTATCATATTTGCTCTAATTTCTACTTCGTATTCTGAGTTTTCTTGTAATTCTTGATTATTGTCAATTAGACTTGATAGCTTATTATCATATTCTAGAATTTTTAATGCTCTCATTGCTTGAGGTATTTTATAATCTGCACATCCAACAAGATGGGAGTAATCTACTTTTATTTCTTCTTTTAATTCTCTTATGTGTAATATATCAGATGTTGCTAGTTGAGCAAGTTTATAAAAGAAAATCTTTTCTCCTTTGTATGTTCTTTCATCTTTAAAATTTGGAAAGCTTTCGATAATTATTTTAAATAAATCTTGGTCTTTTGTTTGGTGTATCGTATAGTTATAGAAATTCCCCTCCATTTTTTCATTGATGATTCTACTCATTTCCTTTAATATTTCGTATCTTTCCTTTAAAAATGGAATTTCTACATTTCCTTTCATTCCTTTTTTAAAATCTTGATAAGTTATTTCTTCAAAGTTTAACTTCCCTTTTTGATTTTTTATTTTCAGCAAAGCGTACATTAAAGCTATGGAGCCATCTATATTACTTTCTTCCGTTTTAATAGTCCACTTTGGATCTCCCCAAAAAGAAAAATTTATTGCATCATATAATATTAAGAAATTGACAAGCTCTTCGCTAGATAACTCAAAAATATAAAAAGGATTTGTTGATAACCAATGTGAGCTTGTTATAAAAGTATATTCTTTTAATAAGTTATCAATTGAAACTTCATTTATTTTTACATGTTTGGAATTATCGGATACAAATTCGCTAGAAGAAGAAATACTTTTTAAAATACAATTTTCTCTTAATGGCTTAAAGCCGTTTCTACTCCATAACCAAAGTGCTGTATGAATATCAATCGGTTTATATTTTGATCCGTGGAAAAGCTCATTCCACCTTTCAATTACTATTTCTTGAACATTTGCTTTATTTAACTCAGCTTCCGTTATTAATCCTAGTTGATAAGTAGATTTTATAACATGTGTATCTGGTGCTACATTTAAATCTTCTAAATTTCTATATTCTTGATTTGTATACTGCCAGATGACATACAACCAATAGTTACAAATTTTTGTTCCACTTAAATAAGGAAACATTCTTTTCTTTTCTTTTTGTATATAGTTTCTAATAATATTAACATCTTTCTCTTTTTGTTCAAATAACTGTCTTATATCCCCTTCAAATAATGTTTCTATTGTTTCGCATAATGTAATCCATATTTCAGTTTGTTTCTCTTTTTGAAGCGCTACTTTATATTTTGTTAAAGCCTTTTGTGTATCTTTAAATCCTCTTTTCAAAACTTCTTTAGGACAAAATACGAAATTTGTTTCTTTATCTTGATATGTTTTTAAAGCACTTTCCCATAATTTATAAGAATTTCTTTGATAGTTTAAAGCCATGGGTAAAGTAAAATATAGATAATTTTCTAAGGAATCTTTTTTTAACTTTGGATTAGCATCTTCTGGCATGACTTCCCCGCCTAATTCTCCACATTTATACATTTTTAATAAAATTTCTACGTCTTCTATAATGCTTTGTTTGTTCATACTACCACCATTTGCATTTTAGCATATAAAAACAAATTTAGGAAGATTTCTAATCTTTTCTTTTTTCCTTATATATATTATATTTAGTTAGGTGATAGAATTTGAAACATTTAGGAACAAAACAAATGGAAACAGAACATCTTATTTTACGAAAATTTGATATAAATGACTCATTAAAATTATATGAAAACGTATATTCTGATGCTAGTGTCAATCGTTTTTTATATTGGGGTATTCATAATTCTTTTAAAGAAACAGAATCTTTTGTAGAAGAATTGATGTAGGATTTTTTATGGTGGAAGCGAAAGTACGTAGCGAAAATCTTGGTAGTATCCGCGTTTGTGAGAAAGTTGGAATGAGGTTAGATGGAGTTCTACCTTTAAGACGTGTGGATAAAATTTTGGGGCACAGAGATGACTTGCATGTATATTCTATGGTAAGGGAGTAAAATTATGAAAAATATTATTATATTTGGTGTACCACGTTCTGGAAAAAGTACACTTGCTAATATGATTGTGGATAAGTTTCATTATCAAGTAATTCGGGTAGATGCTTTACGTGATACTTTTCTTACGATTTTTCCTGAACTTAATATTGCTCCTAATAGAGCTACAGAAAACGAAAAGTTTCAACTTTTTCTTCAAGAATATTTAAAGAAAAATGTGGGAGAAGAAAGAAATAAATATGGTTACGTCTTAGAAGGATGCGAGACTACACCAGCTGATTGTCATAGACTTTTTCAAAATGAAAATAATTTAGTGTATTATGTGGGACCAATTAATATCAGTGAAGAAGACTTTTTTTCTATGATTCGTGAAAATGATATAAATGTTAACTGGTCAGCAAATCTTACAGATGAAGAACTTAAAGAAGAAGTTAAAGTTTTTTTGAAACAAGCAAAATTTTATCAACAGGAATGTGCAAAATATAATATTCCCTTTATTGATACTAGTCATAATAGGGAAGAAAAATTGCATTTTATCTTAAATGATATTGAAAAAAAGTTAAAGTAGGGGATATTTTGTGGATAATTGTTAGTATTCTGTTATACTTTTGTAGATTTTTTTATTAATGTGGATAGGTTGTCCACTTTTTCTTTTGTCTAGTATCTATATTTTTTGGATACTTTTTTCATTTATTCACATATTCACATGGTGTGGATAACTTTTATCAACTTATGCAGATTATCCACGATAAATTTTTTATTCAAATGTTGATAATGTGGATAAGTGGTTTTTGTACTTATAAATACTAGATTTATTTTGTTAATAACTTGTTTATAAGTTGTGATTTTAAAATTTGTGCTTTTCAATATTTTAAAAAGAGTGTAGAATATATCTTGTAAATGTTGAAAACGAGGCGGGGTGGTTAAATGGCTGAAAAAGATCTTTGGAAATCTATACTTGATGAAATAGAACCTGAACTAAATTCGGCTTCCTTTAACGCTTGGTTTAACAACTTAAAACTAATAAAAATACTTGATCATAAGGTTATAATTCAGGTACCAATGGAAATTCATAAAAAAATATTGGCATCAAATTATTATAATCTTATCGATGATGCTTTTTATAAAATTATGAACCAAAATTATGAATTTGAATTTCTTTTAGAAGAGGAAATTGATGAATCTTTGTTTCCACAGAATATCTCAAATGTTAATAGTGTGGATAATGTGGATAACTTTTCTAAAAAAGAGATTGTTGTTCCATCTAGTGTGGATAACATAGATGAAAATTGGGAAACTAATTTAATTCCAGATTTAAATTTTGAGAATTATATGGTAGGGGATTCCAATCGACTGGCGAAGACGGCTGGCATGATTGTTGCTGAACAGCCTGGAAAAGTTCATAATCCTTTATTTATATATGGCAAAAGCGGGCTTGGAAAGACACATCTAATGCATGCGATAGGGAATTATATTGTGAAAACTACTAAAAAAAAGGTTTTATATACAACAAGTGAGATGTTTAAAGATGATTATATTAATATATCAAGTAGTGAAAATAAAGATAATAATATTCAAGTCGCGGCTAACTTCAAAAGAAAATATCGTGATATAGATGTATTAATTATTGATGATATTCAGTATCTAGTTGGAGCAGAGAAAACGCAGCAAGAATTTTTTCATACGTTTAATCACTTGCACCAATCAAATAAACAGATTATTATAAGTAGTGACCGGAGTCCAGAAGATTTAAAACTTTTAGAAGAAAGACTTCGAAGTCGATTTATGTGGGGGCTTCCTGTTGATATTTATCCACCAGATTTTGAATTACGATGTAAGATTATACGTGCAAAGCTCAAAAATATGACTATTTCGGCGAAAATTGACGAAAATGTTATAGAATATATAGCGAATACTTGCCAAAATGATGTTCGATTTTTGGAAGGAGCTTTGAATCGTTTGATGGCTTATACAGCAATGATTGTACCTGATAAAGTTGATTTAAACTTTGCTATTGAGGCTTTAGCTGATTTTAGTAATGTTTATAAGGATAAGAGTATCGAAATGATTCAAAAAGCAGTTGCTGATTATTATGAAATTCGTGTAGAAGACTTAAAAGGAAAGAGAAGAAGTAATGATATTGCTTATCCAAGACAAATAGCGATGTATTTATCACGTGTTCTTACGGAAGAAAACCTAAATAGAATAGGCCTTGAGTTCGGTGGGAGAGATCATTCTACAGTTATTCACGCCTGTGATAAGATAACAGATGAATTAAAAACAAATAAAGTTTTAGAAAATCAGTTAAAGGAGATTCAAAATAAGATGTAGTGGATAAGTAATTTAGATTGTGGATAGTTATCCACGTGGAAAATATGGATTTTTTCTAATAAATATAATACTTTAGAAAGTTATCCACATTATCCACAGCATTATTATTATGAATATATATTATTAAATAAAAAGAAAGAAGGAATGAGTGCATGAAATTTGCAATTGATAAAAATATTTTATTAGAAAATTTAAATAATGTAGTTAGGGGTATTTCTACAAAAAATGTAATCCCTGTTTTAAATGGTATTAAATTTGATTTAAGTGAAAATGGACTTACTTTAATGGCTAGTGATTCTGAACTTACGGTAGAAACATTTATAGAAAGTAAATTAATTAAGAATATTGAAAGTACTGGAACCATTATTATTAGTAGTAAATATATTTTAGATATTATTAGAAAGATGCCAAGTGATGTTATTAACTTTGAAATGCAAGAAAGTTTAAAGATTCGTATTTTTTCAGATTTTAATCAATATAATTTAAATTGTTTAGATCCTAGTGAATATCCTAGTATTAAGCTTATTAGCCATAAGGATCCTGTAGTTATTAAAGCTGATGTATTAAAGGAACTTATTAATCAAACTTCTTTTGCTATCTCTAATCAAGAATTAAGACCTATTTTAACAGGATTAAATATTAAAATTAATGGGGACATGCTTGAGTGTTTGGCAACTGATTCTTATCGTTTAGCTCGTAAAAATATAAAGTTAGAAACTCCAGCTGAAGGGGATGTTAATATAGTTATTCCTGGTAGAAATGTGAGTGAGCTTGAACATATGCTTGTTGATGATGAAGCTGTAGAAATGCATGTGTTTAACAATCGTGTGTTGTTCCAATACAAAAATATTAAATTTCAAACAAATCTTTTGTCTGGAACATATCCTAATACTTCCAATTTAATCCCTTCCGAATTTGAAATAATTGTACAAGCTCGTAAAAGTGATTTTATGGGAGCAGTTGATCGTGCAGCATTGCTTACACAAGGGAAAGAAAAAAATATTATTAAGATGAAAGTTGAGAATAAAGAAATGATTATTAATTCTTATGCCTCTGAAATTGGAAAAACGGAAGAAAGATTGCAAGTAGATACTGATGAAAAATCTAATATTGATATTTCTTTTAGTGCTAAGTACATGATGGAAGCTTTGAAAACTATAAAAGACGAAGATATATTAATTTTATTAAATAATGATGTTAAACCTTTGGTAATTAAATCTTTAACAGATGAGTCTTTAATTCAACTTATTTTACCAATTAAAACTTATTAGGAGTATTTATTTACTTCTTTTTTTTGATTAAATAGGTTGAATTTTCCAAAAGTGGATAAGTATTTCTTCTCTTTTTTGTTTTTTCGACATTTTTTTCTATTTTAATTTGTTATTGTAGAGTCAATTTTCATTTTGAGGGGGAATTTTAAATGGAAAATTATGCAATTAATGAAGAAACATTGGCTATTATACCTTTGGAAAAGAATAAGTCTATGGTATATGAATTAGAGGAATCTTTTCAAATAGACAAGAACGTAACACAAATAATGGAAGATAGTTGTCGTTATTTTGGAAGCTCTTTAGAGGGAAGGCGCAAGGGAACAGAAACTTTAATTGGAGTAAATTATAAGGCGCCTATTATAGTGGAAGAAACAAGAGAAATTATTTTTTTTCCTATGGCTTCTACTAGATATCAAAATCCACCGTGGATTGGGCTTAAAAATTTAAAATGCTACTATAAAACGGAGGAGGGAATAGTGATAGAATTTGAAAATAATAAAAAAATTATTTTAGATTCCTCTTATAACATAGTAGATAATCAGATACTTAGAGCAACTCGTTTAGAAAGTGCTTTAAGAGGGCGAAAAATTGGAAAAAAACGTTTTAAAATATAAATTTTTATGCTATAATTTTGGTAGGTATAGGAGTATTAGTGAATATTAATTTTTCTGTAAATCAAAATTAAGGGGCAATATTATGAAGTTACAATTTTTAAAGTTAATAAATTTTCGAAATTATGAACGTTTAAATGTAAGTTTTCATCCAACTCTTAATTTGATTTATGGAGCAAATGGATCTGGTAAAACAAATTTAGTTGAAGCTATTTATGTTTTAGGTCTTACGCGAAGTTTTCGTCTTGTTAAAGATACTACTTTGATACTTGAACACGCGAATGCGTCGAAGATTGAGGGCTCTATTGTTCAGAAATCACTTGCCAATTATCAGGTATTATTGAGTAAAGATGGAAAAAAAGTTAAGATTAATCATAATAAAGTTGCTAAAATTAGTGATTATATTTCTAAAATTACGATTGTTTTGTTTCATCCTGATGATTTAAGATTTATAAAAGATGCACCTAGTACCAGAAGAAAAGCTTTAAATATTTCAATTTCTTTAGTTGATTTAGATTATTTAAGATATTTAAATCAGGTAAAAATTCTTTTGAAACAAAGAAATTCTTATCTAAAACAGATGTCTGTAAATGGAAGTCTTTCAACAAGTTATTTAGATATTATTACAGAAAAACTTGTAGATTATGGCTTATATATTTATGAAAAAAGGCATGATTATATTGAAAAAATTCAAACGTTTTTAAGTCAAATTTATGAAAAAATAACCGGAATGAAAGGACTTAAAATTGAGTATATTTCAGATTATGCGGATTTATCAAAAGATAAGATTATGGAAATGTATCAAAAAAGTTTAAAAAGAGATTTAAATTTTGGCAAGACACATGTTGGAATTCATATGGATGATTTTAAATTTAGTCTTGATGGTCGTGATTTAAAAGAATACGGAAGTGAAGGGCAGCAAAAAAACGCGATTATTTCTTTTAAGTTTAGTGAACTTGAAATATTTAAAGAGTTAACGGGTAGCTATCCGTTGCTTATATTAGATGATTTGTTTAGTGAGCTAGATAAGGAAAAAGTACAAAATATTTTGAATTTGTTAAATCATGAGGTACAAACTTTTATTACTACTACGGATTTGGAGCATTTTGTATCGTTAAATGATTTTTCTTATAAAAGCTTTTTGGTTAAACATGGAGAAATTGTAGAGGAGAGTGAACATGGAAGAGGAAAAGATTCATGAATATGGCGATAGTGATATTCAAGTTTTAGAAGGGTTAGAAGCTGTTCGTAAACGTCCTGGTATGTATATAGGAAATACGAATGAAGCAGGACTTCATCATTTGGTTTGGGAAATTGTAGATAATGCTGTGGATGAAGCTTTAGCTGGCTATTGTGATGATATTGAAGTAGAAATTGGCAAAGGTAATGTCATTACTGTTAAAGATGATGGACGTGGTATGCCAACTGGTACGAATGCCAAGACTGGATTATCGACTGTTGAAACTATTTTTACTGTATTGCATGCTGGTGGAAAATTTGGTGGCGGTGGCTATAAAGTTTCTGGAGGATTACATGGTGTTGGTGCTTCTGTTGTTAATGCCATGAGTGATTGGTTGGAAGTTCGAGTTTACCGTGATGGCAATGTATATATGATGCGTTTTGAAAATGGTGGACATCCTGTTGAACCTTTGAAGATTGTTGATAAGTGTAGTGAGGATAGAACTGGTACAACGGTGTCTTTTCATGCCGATCCAACTCTTTTTGAAACAACTATTTTTAACTGGGATATTTTATATAAACGTCTTCAAGAAATGGCTTTTTTAAATAAAGGAATTCGTATTCAATTAATTGACCATAGAGAAGATGAGAAAAAAGCAGTTTTCCATTATAATGGCGGAATTATTGAATATGTTAATATGCTAAATAAGAATAAGACACCTTTATTTCAAGATGTTGTATACGTTGAAGGAAGAGAAGATGATATTATTATTGAAGTTGCTATGCAATATAATGATTCTTACAATGCATCTATTTACTCATTTACTAATAATATTCATACAACTGAAGGTGGAACTCATGAAGATGGGGTAAAACAAGCTTTAACTCGTGTTATTAATAGTTATGCAAAGAATAATAAGATTCTTAAAGATAATGATGATAGTTTAACTGGTGAGGATGTTCGTGAAGGTGTTGTTATGATTGTTTCTTGTAAGCATCCTAATCCACAGTTTGAAGGACAGACTAAAACTAAACTTGGTAATAGTGAGGTTCGTAAGATTGCAAGTGATGTTTTTGCAAATGGTTTTGAAAGATTTTTGCTTGAAAATCCAGATGCTGCAAGAATAATAATAGAAAAATGTATGACTGCTTCTCGAGCTCGTATGGCTGCAAAGAAGGCTAGAGAACTTACTCGTCGTAAAAGTGATTTGGATGTAGTAAATTTTGCTGGTAAGCTTACTGATTGTAAGAGTAAAGACCCAAAAGAGTGTGAAATCTTTTTAGTCGAGGGAGATAGTGCAGGTGGTTCTGCTAAGAAAGCACGTAATAGTATTACACAAGCGATTCTTCCTTTACGTGGAAAAATTCTAAACGTTGAAAAGGCGCGTCTGGATAAGGCATTATCGAATGAAGAAATTCGTACTATTATTACAGCTTTTGGTACTGGTATAGGTGAAGAATTCGATTTATCGAAGCTACGTTATGATAAAATTATCATCATGACTGATGCCGATGTAGATGGGTCCCATATTCGTGTACTTTTATTAACCCTTTTCTACCGCTTTTTTAAGCCTGTTGTAGAGGCGGGACACGTTTATGCGGCTAATCCTCCACTTTTCTCTATAAAACACGGGAAAACGATTAAATTCGTGTCTGATGATAAAGAAAGAGATGAATATTTAGCTAGTTTATCTCCAAATACTAAGGTAGAAATTGGACGTATGAAAGGTTTAGGCGAGATGGATGCTGAAGAACTTTATGAGACTACTATGGATATCGAAAAGCGTACTTTAAGACAAATTACGGTAGAAGATGCGATGCTTGCGGATGAGATGTTTTCTATTCTTATGGGAGAAGAAGTAGAGCCAAGACGTAAGTTTATTGAAGAAAATGCAACTTATGCGGATTTGGACATTTAGGAGGTAACTTATGGATAAATTAGTGCAAAATAATATTGTTGATGAGATTAGAGAATCTTTCCGTGATTATTCAATGAGTGTTATTACATCGAGAGCTTTACCAGATTTAAGGGATGGTATGAAACCGGTTCATCGACGGATTTTATATTCGATGTATGAATCTGGGTATACTTCTGATAAGCAACATCGTAAGTGTGCTCGTATCGTGGGAGATGTAATGGGAAAATATCATCCACATGGTGATTCTTCTATTTATGAAGCAATGGTAAGAATGGCTCAAGATTTTAGTTATCGTTATATGCTTGTAGATGGTCATGGTAATTTTGGTAACATGGATGGTGATGGAGCTGCAGCGATGCGTTACACGGAATCAAGACTTGCTAAGATATCGAATGAACTGTTAAGAGATTTAAATAAAGATACAGTTGATATGGTGTCTAATTTTGATGGCTTGGAGATGGAACCGAAAGTTTTACCTAGTAGATTTCCAAATATTTTGGTAAATGGAACGATGGGTATTGCAGTTGGAATGGCGACCAATATTCCTCCACATAATTTAGGCGAAGTTATTGATGGTTGTATTGCGTATATTGATAATCCGGATATTGATACGGATGGTTTAATGCAATATATTAAAGGACCGGATTTTCCAACAGGAGCAGTTATATTAGGTAATTCGGGTATTCGAAAAGCTTATGAAACTGGTCGTGGTTCTATTACGATTCGAAGTAAGGCTCAAATCGAGGAAAAAAATGGTAGATTTTCCATTATTATTGATGAGGTTCCTTATGGAGTCAATACATTATCATTAAAAAATAAGGTTGCTGAACTTGTTCATAATAAAGTGATTGAAGGTATTTCTGATTATCATTCTGACATGAAGAATGGTATTAAAATTACTATCAGCTTAAAAAGAGATGCTAATCCTCAAGTAGTTTTAAATAATTTATATAAACATACTGATTTTCAAACTACTTTTGGAATAATTTTCTTAATGATTGATCAAGGGGTTCCAAAGACTTTAGGTTTGAAAGATATTATTAGTAAGTATATTGATCATCAAAAGGAAGTTATTGTTCGTCGTACGCGTTTTGATTTAAAGAAAGCGGAAGATAGAGTTCATATTTTAGAGGGTTTAAAGATTGCGTTAGATCATATTGATGAAGTTATCAAGCTTATTCGCGGAAGTAAAACAGATGATGATGCTAAGCAAGGATTAATGGAAAGATTTGGTTTATCAGAAATTCAAGCCAATGCGATTTTAGAAATGAAATTGCGTCGTTTGACAGGTTTATCGAAGCAACAAATTGAAGATGAGTTGAACGAACTTTTAAAGAAAATCGAAGATTTAAGAGCTATTTTAGCTAGCGAAGAACGTGTTTTAAATATTATTAAAGAAGAAATGCTTGAAATTAAAGCAAAATACGCGGATGAACGTCGCACACATATTGATATGACAGCTATTGAATATATTGAAGATGAATCGTTGATACCAGAGGAAGATATTATGATAGCACTTACTAACAAAGGCTATATTAAGCGTACTAGTGTAGATACGTTCAAGTCTCAGAACCGCGGCGGCGTAGGTGTTAAAGGAATGGGAACAAATGATGAGGATTTTGTTGAACATTTACTTAATTCGTCTACTCACGATTATATTTTGTTCTTTACAAACAAAGGTAAGGTTTATCGTTTGAAAGGATATGAAATCCCAGAGTTTAGTCGTCAATCTAAGGGAATTCCAGTTATTAACTTACTTTCTATTGATAAAGATGAATCAATTAATTCTATGATACGTATTAGCAAAGATAATGAATATAAATATTTGTTGTTTGCTACAAAGAAGGGAATTGTGAAGAAGACTCCTATATCAGAGTTTGATAATATACGTACGAATGGTAAAATATCTATTACACTTCGTGAATCAGATGAATTAATTAGTGTTCGTAAGACTACGGGTAATGATATGATATTACTTGGTTCAAGTTCTGGACGGATGGTTAAGTTTAATGAAGAAACTGTACGTGTGATGGGACGAACTGCTAGTGGTGTTAGGGGTATTAATTTGGAAGATAATACTTGTATAGGAGCTGAAATAGCAACGGATGATGATAAAATTTTAATTGTAACGGAAAAAGGTTACGGTAAGCAAACAAATGTTTGTGATTATAGACAAACTAGTAGAGGAAGTAAGGGCGTAAAAGCACTTAATGTTACGGATAAAAATGGTACTATAGCAGCATTTAAAATCGTTTCTGAAAATTCTGATGTTGTGATTATAACAAATACTGGTATGTTGATTCGTTTGCCACTTGATCAGGTATCTACGTTAGGGAGAGTTACTCAAGGTGTTAGATTAATTAATCTTAAAGACAATCAAAGTGTTTCGACTATTAGTATAGTAGCACATGAAAGTAAATCAGATGAAGAGATTGAAGATAATAATATATCTTCTGATACTGAAATAAAAGAGACTAGTGATTAGTCTTTTTTTAATACTTTCCAATGTTTCACGTGAAACATTAGAAGAATGTTTATAAGTATCTATAAAATATATAATGTTGATAAATTTCTTTTTTATATTTATATTAAATAACAAGCTAATATAAAAATTTTATTTTAGTTCTTTTTTTAAATAAATTCATTTGTATGATATACTTAATAAAAACAATTTCATTAAAAATATAATTTTTATTAATATATTTATAATTGTAATATCACGATTCTTAAATTACTTAATTATTGTATTTTGTATTTAATATGTTTCACGTGAAACATATGTGTATAACTTGATTTAATTATGACTTTTAAAATATTTAAATATAAATTATTTTTCTAAAAAATTTTATAATATATTATTAAACGTAAATTTATTTAATTTACTTTAAGAAAACTATAAAATTCAGTAACAAAATTGTATCAAATGCAAATTCTACGCTCATATCATAGAAAGTATTAAATCAATATCTTATCTGACTTAGTTTATTGAACAATGTTTCACGTGAAACATTGTGAATAACTTAATTTTACAAAGCACATATTTTAGACTTAAATAAAATTTAGTTTACTAATATTGTTTTTTATTGTGTCGTTTCTTTTTAAATAAATAAAATATCCAAATTATGATAAACGTTTTCTTCTAGCAAAATTAGATCAAATATTTTAGAATAACTAATTTATATTTAGAATACTAAATAAATTAATATTTTAAAAGATGCTTTTAGCATAATAATACTTTTATTAGCTTAAAATATCATAAATATAACGTCAATTATGCTTAAATATTATTATTTTTAATAAAAAATAAATTGTATATTTCGTATCTCTCATATATGTTTCACGTGAAACATGTTGATAAGTTTATTTAGCTTTATAGTCATATTTTATGCTAAAAAAGCAAAAGCTATTTTAAATATTTAATTAATTTAATAAAATATAAAAAAACATTTTTTTAAAACAAAAAAATAGTAATTAAAAATTATTGTGTATAACTATGTTTCACGTGAAACATTTTTTTGTATAAAACTTTTAAAAGTTGATTTTACATAAAATCTTTGGTATTATTGATTTGTGCAACAAATATAATGTAATCTGGTCAGGATCGGAAGATAGCAGCCACGTCATTCCCTGTTTGTGTGCACTTTTTTAATGGAGTTATTTATGGAAAATTATTTTGAAATAGCAATAAAAGAGGCGTTAACTAGCAGTAAACAAGGAGATG
>CAQRXS010000003.1 GCA_948874605.1 uncultured Bacilli bacterium
AATACTAAACTTATATGATTTTTTTTATGTGTTTCACTTACTTTTGCATTTCACCTACATTATTTCAAGAATTTGACAAAATAAGAAAGTCATGCTAAAATAAGACCCATTCAAAGGGGGAAAATTTAATGAAAAAAAACAAACTCAATTTACTAGTTTTAGCTGGCATGCTAGGTATGTTACAATCTCAAGCGATGGCAGCACCTGTAGAAAATAATAGCACTAAAACGCAAGAAACAAAAAAAGATTGTGAGGTTCCTTCTATTTTTGTAATAGATCAAAGAGGAGAATCACGTCTGACAAGTGATGTAAAATTACTTACCTATGTAGATGAAGAGGGAAATTATAAAAATTTATATTTTTACCAATACAAAGATAATCAATATCGAAGTGTTACAGATTCAAAGTTTGAATTTGTAATTGAAAATAATGATTATGCTTTTTCTTATCAAGCACTTTTAGAAAAAAATGCTGTCAGTCTTGATTCTTATTTTGTGGCAACAAGCATCGGCCATACTTCATTAATATATTCTGATATTTTAGAAGAAGAAAATCAGTTAAATGACACTTATAATAAAAAGTTCGCACAAAGCTTAAATAGAAAGTAGAGCAATCAATTTGCTCAATTTTTTATTTTAAAGGCTTATTAAAATCATTCAAATGAATAAAGTTTTCATGATATATCTTTTGATATAGCAATTTTTTTTCTTTCTTTTATGAAAAAGTCTCAGATAGAAAGTATTAAGATAAGTACCATTTAGAATCAATTAAAAGAACTACAGTATTTTTAGCAATAAAATAATAATCAAATTATGTAGAATTTATTATATAATAAATAGGGTGATAGAATTGATTCCTGGTGTAATAAGAAATATATTAATAAAAATAGAAGAAAATGGTTTTGAAGCTTATCTTGTGGGGGGATTCGTAAGAGATTATTTATTGCATCGTGACACGAATGACTTTGATATTGCTACAAATGCTAAACCAAAAGATATCACGTACATATTCGGTCCAAGTAAAAAAGAATGCGAATATGGTTCCTTTCATATGAAATTGGATAGTTACAATATTGATATCACTACCTATCGTCGTGAAAGAAATGTCAAATCAAGAACTCAGTTTCAAATGGAGTACACTACAAATATGATTTTTGATGCCGAAAGACGTGACTTTACCATAAATGCTATCTATATGAATAAAAATGGGGAAATATTAGACCCTTTAGAATCGATAAAAGATATTCAATCTAAAAAAGTAAAAATGATAGGCAACCCAAGAGTAAGATTGCAAGAAGATCCCTTGCGTATTTTAAGGGCTGTGCGTTTTGCAAGTACATATTCTTTAAAAATCGATAAAAACCTTATAAAAGCTATAAAAAAAGAAAAACAAAATTTAACTTTATTATCAAAAGAAAGAATAAAACAAGAATTAGATTTGATTTTATTAGCTGGTGGGTTTCGTTTATTAAAAGATTTAGATTTATTGGATGTACTGGGAATAAAAAACAAAAAAATAGTATATGTAAAAGATTTAGCAGGACTTTGGGCTCAGATAGAAACTAGTGTTGAATACCCGAAAGAAAAAAATTTAAAAAAGCGTGAAAAAAATATAGCCTTGGCATTAAAGTATGGTAAAATGGATATGATGTCTTTGTACCAAAACGGCTTCTATGATAGTAGAATCATTGGTACAATTTTACATTTTCCAGTCAAGAAACTAGAAACTATGATGTGCTCACTACCAATTACATCGCGAAAAGATATCATAATGTCTTCAAAAGAAATCTCACAAATGACGAATAAAAAAGGTTCAGAGTTAGGTATTCTATTAAAAGAGTTGGAAAAGAAAATTGTGCTTGGAAAAGTTAAAAATACCAAAGAAAGTATTGAAAATTATTTGAAATCGAGGTGAAGTTAAATGCCTAACATAGAATTCTTAACAGAGAAAAGATTTACATTATCTACTCATTTAATTGAAATTGCACTAAAAAATAATCTGTCTTTAAAAGAATTTTTATTATTAATGTATTTCGAAGATGAGCGAGATAAAACTTTTGATGTTGGGCGTATTGCTGTATCTTTATCGATGAATGAGCAAGAAATATTGGAAGCTTTTAATCGACTTTTAACATTAAATTTAATTCAATTAGATTCTTCAAAAGATGAAAAAAATCGTTATTACGAAGAAATTAGTTTAAATCCGATGTATCAAAAGTTATTAGAAAAAAAAGAGAAAAAAAATAAAAAGGCGCAGCAAGAAACTATATTTGATATTTTTCAAAAAGAATTGGGGCGAAACATTTCACCAATGGAATATGAAATAATTAATGCTTGGATGGAAAAAGGATTTAGTGATGAATTAGTAATCGGAGCATTAGAAGAGGCTGTATATAATGGTGTAGGCAGTCTTCGCTATATTGATAAAATTTTATATGAATGGCAAAAAAAAGGATACAAAAAAATGAAGGATGTTAAAGAAGGGCTTACAAATAACAGAAAGGATGAGAACAGTAGTTTAGATTTATTTGACTACAATTGGTTAGAAGATGAAGGATAAAGAAAAAAAAATAATAGAATATATGGAATTTTTATATCCCAATGCTCGTTGCGAACTAGAATATACAAAAGATTATGAACTTTTAATCGCTACAGTATTATCTGCGCAATGCACAGACGCTAGAGTAAATATGGTTACAAGAGAACTTTGGAAAAAATATGATTTAAAAAGTTTAGCCAAAGAAGAGCAAAAGAAAATTGAGGCAATAATTCGGTCAATAGGTTCTTATACCAAAAAGGCCTACTATTTAAAAGAAATAGCTACGAGACTTGTGAGAGAACAAGATGGAAGAGTACCAAATGATAGAGAATATTTAGAAAATCTACCAGGTGTAGGAAGAAAAACTTGTAATGTAGTGTTATCTAATATTTATAATGTACCCGCAATTGCCGTAGATACACATGTAGAAAGAGTATCAAAAAGACTAGGTCTAGCTTATAAAAATGATAATGTTAAAACCGTAGAAGAAAAATTAATGAAAAAATTTCCAAAGGAATACTGGAGTAAATTACATCACCAAATAGTACTATTCGGTAGATACAATTGTAAAGCTGTAAAACCAAAATGTGAAGAATGCAAGTTAAAAGAATTTTGCAAATATTATCAAAAGAATCAATAGGTTCTTTTTTTTTACATAAAAAAAGCCATTTTCTGGCTTATTCTGGATCAGTAGGGGAAGCACAACTTTCTTGAACGTTAACTTTCCCATTCACTTTAATAGTTTCTTCGTTATAAGTTATAGTGTAAGTAATATCCTTTTCTCCAATTGTTTTAGTATCAACAGCACTAGCGATAATAGTTGCAGATTGTGTTACATCTTTTGTACCAAATAAAACTTTTACAGCTTTTTTTGCATCCACAGTTTGATCTTTTTCGACGCATACATTAATTGCTGTTGCAGTAAGTTTTTCCTCTGGAGCAGGAGTATCAACTTTAGCTTTAATTGAAATTCCACTAGATTGATTTGTTTTAAAGATACTATAAGAACTTTTAATTACAAATTCATATTCGCCACCAGTGGTTGCAGTATAACTATAATTATTATTTTGTGTCCAACCTAAACTAGTTAAATTGCCATTTTTATCTTTTAAGTAAACATGATATCCAAAGCTTCCAAGTGTTGAAGTATTATATTTTTCATAAATTTTCATATATTCGTTTTCGAATAAAGAATAACTATGATTATATCTTTTTTTATACTCTTTAAAATAATTTGCAAATTCTGTTCGAACAGCTTTAGAATCAAGCGCTTTTGGCGTATCAACTGCGTCCCAAGTAATCGTAATTGATTTATTATTTACAGATGCTTTTCCATTTTTAGGATTTTCTAATTTTGAAAATCTTCCACTAGTTTCACTAGGTTCAGCTCCGGATTTGAAAAGGGCAGTTTGTTTCATATTATCTGGAGTATACTCACTTGCTCGTTTCATTGGAAGTGTGTCTTTTTCTACTGTGACAGAAGTTACAGTGCTTGGACGTTCAAATTTCTTATTTGAGGTCAAAATATTATTGGCAAGATAGCTAATAATTAAGCCTCGAGCAGGCGAGCCTGTATTAGAAGTAAAGTAATGATTAGAGTCCATATCTTGATGGTCATACCCTAACCAAGAAGAAATAGAATAATCTTGATTATAAACATTAACCCAATGATCAGGAGTTGCATAGACACTAACACCCTTTGCTTTTGCGGTTTGCGTATCAATATTAGATGTTCCTGATTTACTAGCAATACTTCCACGTAGATTCCAATTAATGTTTCCAGCAACACCTTCACTTGTAGCTTGTAAAAGAATATCCGTAATTAAATAAGCAGTTTCTTCACTCATTGCCCGTTTCTTTTCGTATTTATGTTCAAGAACTTCTTCAGTTTCGGTATTTACTAATTTTGAATAAGAATAAGGTTCAATATAATATCCACCACGAGCAAAGGCGGCATAAGCAGCAGAGCTTTGTAAAGGACTAAGACCATTCGTAAATCCACCAATCGACATAGATTCTAACATTCCATCATTTCCATAATTTTTTTCAGTAATTCCTAAGTTATTTAAAAATTCTTTGATATTATCAGGATTCACTTGATGATAAGCTTGTAAAGCAGTAGTATTACGTGAACTAGATAAAGCATTCTTCATAGTCATAACACCTTTAAAGCCCATATCCCAGTTATTAATATAAGAACCAGAATTGTAAGGATACTTAAAATCTATAAACATTTGACTAGGAGAAGCATTGTTGTATTCTATAAGAGGTCCAAAATCTACTAATGGTTTTGCGGTAGAACCAGGCTGTCTTAATTCATAATTATAGGCAGTCGCCCGATTTAAGCCTTGAGCAACATAACCACGTCCAGGTCCTAATCCTTGAATAGAACCATCACTTATAGAAGTAATCGCGATACCTACCTGAACTTTATCATCTTTAAATTGATAAGCTTTGCCATTTTGAACATTAATAATTAAATCTTGAATATTTTTATCAAACGTTGTAGTTACATCATAAGAATTAGCATAAATATCAATTCCTTCTTTTTCTTTGATTTCACGATATACATGATCAATTAAATCTTGATAAGGATTAGAAGAAGCTGAATTTGTTTGCTCTACAACAAGACTTGACACATGAATGGCTTGACCATCTTTCATTTCGGCTTCAGATATATAGCCATGACGATGCATTAAACTCAAAACTGTATTTTTTCTATCATTAGAATATTCAGGATAGAAATAAGGATTATATAAAGTAGGGGCATTTATCATTCCTACAAGTAAAGCACATTCTGGCAAAGCCAAATCAGACACAGATTTATTAAAGAAATATTGACTAGCTTGTTCTACTCCATAAATTCCTGTGTAGTTTGTTCCTCCACCTGCAAATTGCCAAGAATTCAAATACATTTCGATAATTTGTTCTTTTGTATAATTTTTTTCAATTTTAAATACTGACATATAAATATCTTTAAACTTACGAATAATTCCTTCTATTCCTGACGACTCGTCTCCATTAAAATAGTTCTTAGAAAGTTGCATAGAAAGGGTAGAAGCCCCACCAGCGCCACTAGCACCTAAAGCTTGTCCTAAAGATGCTTTTAAAAATCTCGCAGCGTCAAATCCAGAATGTTGAAAAAATCTTGCATCTTCCGTAGCGACTAAAGCATCTACTAAGACTTGTGGAAAATCTTCATAATTCTTATTAACTCGGTTTTCAGAACCAAATTCACTAATCAAATCACCATTTTTCCAAAAGATTCTTGAAGGTTGTTTATTGTAAAGCACTTCTTGGGTAAACTCTGGCGCTGTAAATACAATGTACAAACAAAAAGATATACCAACTGATGCAACAATGATACCAATTGTAATAATAAACATAAGAATAATTCTTCCAATATGAAATTCTCTTTTTTTATGATTCTTTTTTCCTTTATCCTCTTTCACACTATTTTGTATTTTTTTTATACTTTTAAGTTTTAATTTTTTCTTTGTCATTATGATTCTCCTTTAAAATATATCTCATCCACAATTTGTAAATAATTCAAAGCAGGATTGTATTTTTCTTGTATTTTGTGTCCATGTTCTTCGATGTAGGCAAAAGGAATGCTTTTTCTTGAAAAACAATCTAGAAAAGAAATAAAATCTTCTCCTGTTAAAAGATAAACAAATCCGTTTTGGCGTATCAAAATAAAACAAATACCTCCATGATGTATTACACGCCTTATATACGATATTTGGTGTTCGTGAAAATTTGCAAGTGGAAAAGAAGTTCTGCTTTGTGTTTCTTTGGCCTCGAATTCAATATAGTGTCCTTTATATACTCCATTATAATCAAGAGTAGAAGGAGATTTGAAATATCCATTTTTAATAATGCGGCCACGGTCTGTATAAACTGCTTCACTAATACCAATAGGTGTTGGTTTCTTATAAATTAAAGCAATATCTTCTTGTATATAATAATTATTTGTTTCATTAATAAGTTGTTCTAAGTCCATTCCACGGTTAGAATAATTAATTGTTCTCGTTTGCGTTTTTTTTATATTGTTTGGATACTGCATAAGAAAACCACCTATTATATTATACTATGAAAATTTTAAAATTTAAAGAGCGAAATATTCTCATAGAAACGAATTTTCATCCCTAAAATATTTCACTTTTAAAATGCTTAATGATTCTATAAATACATTATTCTTGGAATGTTTAGAAAGGGAAGAAGCCAGTAAGAATGATTTTACCCCAATATAATGAAATCAAAAAAGCAGATACCGAGTCTAAAATTTATCGAATCATCCGTTTTGATAAAGTATTGGTTCGAATTTATGGCGATGCAAAATATTTACAAAGAGAAGTATCAACTAGATTTTGAGGGCCACAAGAAAAGGAGGAAGAATTTGTTCTTGAAAATTCCAGGCCATTTGCAGAGGGAGGAATAAACTACTATAGAAAAAAAGCAAGAATAGACAAATAGCAAAAGCAAAAAACTTTTGATAAGTTTTGTCGAAGTCATCTACAAAATTATTTTCATTCGTTATGATAATCTTTAGAAAGAGGGAAAATATGATTTCGATAGAAAATATTTTAAATCAAATGATTACAAAGTTAGAACAAATAGATTTAGACATTGTTGAACTTGCTTTACAAGATGCAATCGAAAAGTTAGAATAAAAGTAACTTGTTTTTAATGGTAATGGTGTGGTTATCATATTTTTATTGCTTTATTTGGGACTTTATTGTTTTCAAAAATAAATTGCAATAATTCTGAATGTTGAACTAGAATGTTGTAGTTAAGTGTCTTAATAAATTTTATTCAGTCATTGAAACCATTTATCAATATTATAAAGAGAAGAATAAAAAAGAATTAATATCCCAATCATGATATTTTTAATATCAATCATATCAATATGCTGTTATTTCATAGAAATTTTTTTCAAGGAGAAAAGTATTTGTCGTTGTGCCTCTGCAGAATGTCTAGATGAAGCTCATAAAAATTGTTATGTTATAGGTTATGATTCTAAGAAAATATGTGTCATTGATTGTTCAAAGTATTAATAACTTTTTGGAAAAATTTGTATGGGTATCTAGATTGACAAAAAACATGAATATTGATAATATTAATGCATGAAGGTGATAGTATGTTAAATGACAAAATTGCGTTAAGTCCTGAAGAAATCTATGAAAAAGAATTTAAAATAGATGCTCGTGGATATCGCCCTCAAGAAGTGGATAATTTTTTAGATATGATTATCAAAGATTATACAGAATTTTTAAGAATAATTAAGGGTATGGAAAAAGAACTAGGGGCTATAACACAAGAAAATTCAAATTTGAAACAACAAATTAGACAATTGCAAACCGAGTTGGAAACAAAAGAAAGTGAATCAACAGGTGGTTCTGTTAGTAATATTGATTTACTAAGAAGAATCAGTCAATTGGAAAAATTTGTTTATGGTAAATTTAATAATAACTAGGCAAATGCTGCATAATGCTTATGTTGAGGAAAGTCCTTGCTCGCACAGCCTGAGATGGTTGTAGTGATTGTGCTTAGGGAACAAATAACCTAAGGTAGATAATTCTAACGGCTTCGAAGAAACCTGTTAAATGGTTTTAGTAGATATAAAAGTGCCAAAGTGACGAAGAAGAGGGAAACCTTGGAAGTGGAACGTGGTAAACCCCACAAGCGAGAAACCCAAATTTTGGTAGGGGAGCTGCTGATAGAAAATGAACAATTCAGCGGACCAGCAATGGTAGATAAATATTTGCCACGTACTTTTTGTACGGACAGAACAAGGCTTATAAGTTATTATTTTTTTTATATTTGAAAAAAGGAGTGAGTACCTTTGTTTGAAATTGGGCAAGTCTTAAAAGAGGCTCGAATTACATCTGGAGTTTCAATTAAAGAAGCTTCCAATGATTTAAATATTAAAGATATTATTTTAGAAAATATTGAAGAAGGAAGTATTGGTTGTTTTAAAGACATTTATGAATTAAAAGAAAATATTAGCAATTATGCGAAATATTTAGGGCTAGATTCTAATAAATTAGTAGATGATTTTAATGAATATATTTTTGAGTATACTTCTAAAATTCCTTTAAAAGAAATTGAAAAAAAAGTAATGGAACAAAATCGAGAGAAACAGGAAGAAAAAATAGTGTCTCCTTATACAAAACCAATGAAGAAATATCCGACAAAATATTATATTATGCTATATACATTCTTAATTTTAGTGGCGATTGTCATTATTGTATGGAGTATATTACAAATAGTAAGTTAGAGGTGTTAAAATGAATAACTTAGCAAATAAGATAACATTTAGTAGAATTATATTAGCTAGTGTAATTTTATTTCTACTAGTGTTCCCTTGGCAAGATATTGGTCTTTCTTTTCCAAGTATCATCGTTGCCGGAAAAATTATTGTTGATGTAAAATACCTAATTGCTGGGATTCTATTTCTTTGTGCAATGCTGACGGATTTTTTAGATGGATTTATGGCTAAAAATGATCAAAATGCTACAGACTTTGGTGCTATTTTAGATAATGTAGCGGATAAAATTTTAATAAATGGCATTCTATTTGTTTTAGCTTTTAACGGTTTTGTCGGGATAATCGTACCAATTGTTGTATGCTTTAGAGATATTGTAGTCGACGGAATCCGTATTTTAGTAGCCAAAAATGGAGTTATTTTAAAAACAAACAAATACAGCAAAATAAAAACGTTTTGTATGTATTTAGGAATTTTGTTATCCTTCTTTTATAATTTACCTTTTGAGATATGGGGAATTTTTGTTTCAGAAATTTTGATTGACATCGCAACAATTTTCTCAGTAATAACAGGATGTATTTATTATAATGAGTGGAAAGAAAAATATAAAAAATTAGATGAAAAAATCTAGTTTTTTTTTAATAAGTAATTTTAAAAATTTAGAATTGGAGCCTTTAAGTACTGCTAAATATTAGAGAATAGCATACTTTTTTAGAAAAATTGCAGAATGCCCAAATAGAAAACAAATGTTCGAAAATTAAGTTGACAAACAATTTGTTGTATTATAAAATGAGTTAAGAAGGCGAGTGAATAAAAATGAAAACAACAAAAGACATAAAGGATAAAGATAAAGCTTTAGAACAAGTTTTAGCGGATATAGAAAAACAATTTGGTAAAGGGGCCATTATGAAACTTGGTGAAAAAGAACATATGCAAATAGAAGTTTCTTCCACTGGTTCTTTAACTCTTGATATTGCCCTTGGTGTAGGTGGATATCCCAAAGGAAGAATAATCGAAATATATGGACCAGAGTCATCTGGAAAAACAACATTTGCTTTACATGCGATAGCTGAGATTCAAAAAACGGGTGGCCGAGCTGCTTTTATTGATGCTGAGCATGCTTTTGATCCAGTATATGCTAAAAATATAGGTGTCGATATTAATGAATTATTACTTTCTCAACCAGATACTGGAGAACAAGCTCTTGAAATATGTGAAGCCTTAGTTCGCAGTGAAGCTGTTAACATTGTAGTAATTGACTCTGTTGCTGCCTTGGTTCCTCAAGCTGAAATCGACGGAGATATGGGAGACAGTCATGTAGGTCTTCAAGCAAGATTAATGAGTCAAGCTTTAAGAAAATTATCTGGTACAATCAATAAAACCAAAACAATTGCAATTTTCATTAATCAATTAAGAGAAAAAGTAGGTATCATGTTTGGCAATCCTGAAACAACTCCAGGTGGACGCGCTTTAAAGTTCTATTCTACCATCCGACTTGATGTACGACGTGGGGAACAAATTAAGATGGGAGATCAAATTTTAGGAAATAAAACAAATATTAAAGTTGTAAAAAATAAAGTTGCACCACCATTTAAAACTGCAACTGTTGACATTATGTATGGAGAAGGAGTTTCTCACGAAGGAGAAATTATTGATATTGCTGCTGATTTAAATATTTTAGATAAGTCTGGAGCTTGGTATGCTTATAAAGGAGAAAAAATTGGTCAAGGAAAAGAAAATGTCAAAAATACATTACGTGAAAACAATGACATGGCGATGGAAATCGAAGGACAAATACGTGAACATTATGGCTTTACAACAAAAGTAGAAAAGGACAGCAAGTAATTTAGAAACGGATGAAGTTATACTTTTTTTCTTTTTACTTAAGAGAATAACTCTTGTAAAAGAGCGAAAACTCATATATAATTAAAACATAGATATTAAATGTTAAATTTCTATAAATAAGTGAGGAGAAAAAAGTTATGGAACAATTTTTATGGTCCATCTTGACTCTGATTCTGGGAATATTTGTTGGAATAGGAGTTTCAACTCTTATTGCATATATTAGAGGAACTAATATTCAAAAAAAAGCTGATAAATTTTTAAATGACGCGAAAAAAGAAGCGGAAAAACAAAAAAGAGATAGACTTTTAGAATTGAAAGAAGAAAGTTATAAATTAAAACAAGAAGTAGACAAAGAAATTAAAGAAAAAAAAGAAGAACTAAAATCTACAGAAAATCGACTACTTCAAAGAGAAGGCAATTTGGATAAAAGGGACGAAATTCTGCAAAAGAGAGAAGAATCTTTAAATGATAAAGAACAAGATTTATTAGCAAAACAAAAAGAATTACAAATCAAAGATGAAAAGATGGAAGAACTGTTAAAAAATGAAATGCAAACATTAGAAAGTATTTCGAAATTTACAAAAGAGCGAGCTCGTGAACTAATTATGAAACGTTGTGAAGAAGAAATGACACGAGAAATTGCGGATTTTGTAAAACAAAAAGAGCAAGAGGCAAAGTTGCAAGCAAGTGAATCAGCAAGAAATATTATTGTCGAATCTATGCAGCGTTACTCAGAGGATGTAGCCACTGAACAAACTGTTAGTGCAATTGCTCTACCAAGTGATGACATGAAAGGAAGATTGATTGGGCGAGAAGGAAGAAATATTCGAACTATCGAAGCAGTAACTGGCGTAGATTTAATTATTGATGATACTCCAGAAACTATTGTTGTATCTTCCTTCGATCCTTTAAGACGAGAAATCGCTAAAATCACCATTGAAACATTAATTAAAGACGGAAGAATTCATCCGTCTAGAATTGAAGAAATATATGATAAAGTATGTAAAGACATGAATACAAAAATTACCGAATTAGGATCAGAAGCATGTTATGAATTGGGAATAACTAAAGTAGATCCAGAACTTGTAAACTTAATTGGAAAATTACATTTCCGTACAAGCTATGGTCAAAATGCTTTAAAACATTCGAAAGAAGTTGGCGAATTATGTGGATTAATGGCAGCAGAATTAGGTCAAAATGTTGCCCTTGCTAAAAGAGCTGGATTACTTCATGATATAGGAAAATCAATAGATTATGAAGTGGAAGGTAGCCATGTGGAAATCGGACTTGATATAGCAAAAAAATATCACGAAGACGAAACCATATTAAATGCAATCGCATCGCATCATGGAGATGCCGAACAAACAAATATTATTTCAGTTTTAGTTCAAGTGGCAGATACTTTGTCTGCTGCACGGCCTGGAGCTCGTAATGATTCGTTAGATAATTATATCAAGAGATTAGAGCAATTAGAAGATATAGGTAATTCTTTTCCTGGCGTGGAAAAAACATACGCTATGCAAGCGGGACGCGAAGTTCGTGTTATGGTTAGACCTGAAGAAGTTGATGATACACTTTCATATAAGATTGCAAGAGATATAAAAGAAAAAATAGAAAGTGAAATGCAGTATCCAGGAACAATTAAAATTGTTGTAATTCGTGAGTCGAGAGCTCAAGAAGAAGCAAAATAAAAATTGAAGGAGGAATAGTTATGTGGCAAGATATTTTATTGATAGTAATTGGTTTAATTGTTGGTTTAATAATAGGCTTTTTCGTTGCTAGACATATGATGAAGAAATATATGAAAGAGAATCCACCAATTAATGAAAAGATGATTGAAGCGATGATGAGTAGCATGGGGAGAAAGCCAAGTCAAAAACAAGTTAGACAAGTTATGAATCAAATGAATCGATATATGTAAAGACATCAAACGTTTTTTGATGTTTTTTTCATCAAAGTAAGTTATTTACAAAAAAATTACCAATTTCATACTTTTAAAAGAAAATAAAAAAAAGAATTGACTAATCCTCTTAATTTATGATATTCTAGTTCTAGATTAAAAGAGAATAAAAGGTGATTAGTGAATGGATTTTTTAGAAAGTTTGTATAGTATAGAAAATTTTGGAATATATTTATTTGTTGTGATTGGAATCTTGGTAGTATTGTTCTTAGTTATTTTATTTTTTGGAAAAAAAGATGAACAAAAAAGAAAAGAAGAAGCACAAACATCAAATGAAACTGTAGATACATTTAAAGAAACAACAAATGTAACTCCAGTTGAGGTTCCTGTAGTAGAACAAAACCCTTTTGGTTCTATGCAAGTTCCAGAAGTAAACCAAGTTTCTAAAATAGAGGAGAATACTTCAGTCGAGCCAATTTCAGAAGAAAAAATACCTGAAGTAGTTGAAAAAGAGTTTGATTTTGACGCCTTAGCAGCTGCAATTAGTAAAGAACTTGAAAGCATTGATAATGTTCCAGTAAATGAAGCAAAAGAAGTGAAGCCGGATTTAATAGAACCTGCAACATCAGTAGAACCCGTCCTTCCTAAAAAAGAAGAAAAAGAATTTCCTGTATTAGAAGAAAGTCAAGTGGTAAAGGAAGAGCCTAAAGTTTCATTTGAAATACCAGAAGAAAAAAATACAGTTAATATAGAAGAGAAAAAAGTTATGCCTCGTCCGACAGTATTTAGTTCAGTATATGTAAACAGAAATATCGAAGAGCCTAAAATTATGGAAGAGCAAAATCCAAATGTCGAAGAAGCAAAAGTAGAACCCACTCCAATTGTTGAACCAAAAGCAAGTCCAGTAGCTCCAAAAATTGAGCTTCCAAAAATGATGGATTTACCAAAAAAGAAGTAAAAAAGGTGTCAATAGACACTCTTTTTTTCATAAAAAAAATTTCGTATGCTATAATACGAATAAAGGACGTGATAACATGAAGCTTTTTAAACCAAATGATAAATTAAATATGGAAGAAGTAAATGAAGTTGTTAGTTTATCAAAGAAAATATTGCATTTATTTTATATTGCTATGTTAATAGCAACAGTGTTAATCGTAACAATAATTGCAAGAGAATGGGGGGTATGGAAATTTATAATTAGTATCCTTAGTGTTCTAGCTCCATTTTTTATCGGATTCATACTTGCTTGGATATTTAATCCAATCGTGACAAAATTGGAAGAAAAGAAAGTGCCAAGAGTATTAGGCGCTATGATAGTGTATGTCTTATTTTTAACAGTTATAATTTTATTTTTTCGATATTTAATACCTGTAATTTACGATCAATTACAAGTTCTTATAGGAAATTTGCCAGCTATATTCCGTGAATTAGAAGGTTTCATAGACAAAATTTTTGCTCGATTAGGACACATAGATGGAATCGATTTTATGGCAATGAAAGCTCAAATTATAACGACTGTAACTTCGTCATTAAATTCTTTTATGACATCGATTCCAACCGTCCTAGTAAATTGTATTGGCGCTATATTTTCTAGTTTGGTAACAATTGTTTTTGGACTTGTTATAGGATTATATATGTTAATTGATTTTGGAGCAATAAGTGGACACTTAATTAATATGCTACCAAAGAAAAATCGGTTTGAAGCTTCTTTATTATTAACGAACATTTCAACAGAAGTTAGAAAAAGCGTAAATGGAACCTTATTAGTAGCATTAATGGTATTTGTTTGTGATAGTATAGGATTCTGGGTAGTAGGACTGCAAGCATCGGTTTTATTTGGATTACTATGTGGTATTACTGATTTAATTCCATATGTAGGTCCATACATAGGAGGAGCCGTCGCAGTAATCGTTGGATTTGCACAAAGCCCATTAATAGGCTTCTTGGCTTTAATCGTTGCTATCATTGTGCAATTAATTGAAAACAATGTTTTACAACCGATTATTATGAGTAAGACTATGAAATTACATCCAGTTACAATTATTGTTGGTTTATTAATTTTTGAACATTTTTTTGGTATTATTGGAATGATTTTATGTACTCCTTGTATTGCACTAGGAAAAGTTGTATGGAAGTTCTTTAAAGAAAAATATAATTGGTTTCCAGAAAAAGATTCTCTTTCCACAATAGAGTAGACAAAAATAATTGAAAATAGTAAAATAGAAGCAGAAAATGTTTCTTTTTTATTGAAAAAAAATTCTAAACGGAAACAATAATTTTATGGAGGAATAGAATGAACAATAATTTTGAAAATAAAGTAGTTTTAGTAACTGGCTCAACCTCTGGTATTGGGCGCGAAATTGCCAAGCAGTTATTAGAAAATAATGCAAGTGTAATTATAAATTATGGACATAATGATGATTTAGCAGAAGAAACGTTAAAAGAATTAGCAAAATATAAAAAAAACATTTTACTTATTAAATGTGATTTATCTAAAGAAAATGAAGTAGATAGTATGTTTGAGCAAATTAATGGCAAGTTTGGAAAATTAGACGGTTTAGTAAATTGTGCAGCCTATGATAAAGTTTTATCCATAGAAAATTTAACAACTCATGAATATCGTCATGAACTTAATGTCAATCTTGTCGCAAGATGGCAATGTATAAAAAATGCGATACCATTAATGAAGAAATCTCAAATGCCAAGAATTATAAACATTGCTTCAAGATTAGGAACAAAACCAATGGAAGACTCAGTTGCGTATTGCACTTGTGAGGCTGCAACAATTATGTTAACAAAATGTTGTGCCTTAGAATTAGCTAAATATAATATTAAAGTTAATACAGTCAGTCCATCGTTAACTTTAACTCCATTAAGTATTCAAAGTTATTCGGAACAAGAAATAAAAGAAACTGCTTTAAAAAATCCTAGCAAAAGACTTGGAAAGCCAGAAGATACTGCTAATTTAGTGTTATTCTTATTAAGCGATAAAGCAGATTATATCAATGGAGAAAATATTAATGTAAATGGCGGTATTCTTTTAAAATAGAGAATTTATATAGAATTTAGGTGAGTAGATGAAATTGATTTTAATTTCTGGACGAGCGAGAAGTGGAAAAACCCAAACCGCCAAAATACTAAAGAAAAAATTGCAGGACCAAAAATTAAAAGTTGTAATAACAGAGTTTAGTAAATATATAAAAATGTTTGCAAAAGAAATGACGAGTTGGGATGGAGTAAAAGAACCAAAACCAAGAAAATTTTTACAAGATTTAGGATTTTATATTCGCCATCAATCAAAAAATCAAAAATATTTTATTGATAGAATGAAGGAGGACATTGAAATTTATGAAGAATTAATTGATGTTCTTATAATATCAGATGTTCGTTTAAAAGAAGAGATTGAATATTTTTTAGAATTCACTCCAATTACAATTCGAGTTAAAAATGATAATAATAACTACGATTTAACAGAAGAAGAAAGCGCTCATGAGACTGAGCATGCTCTAGACTTTTATGATAACTGGAATTATGTTTTCGAAAATAAAAATTTAGATGAAATTAGTTTATTGCTAAACAAAGTAGTAGAAGAATGTATAAAATAATGCTGAGACTAGGAAAATATGATAATATATTGAGAGAAAGAAGTGAAACATATGAATATTAAAGATTTATTTATAGATTTTTTTGTAGAGCATGGACATAAACAAATACCAAGTGCGCCAGTAGTTCCCGAAAATGATCCATCTGTTCTTTTTAATGTGGCTGGTATGCAACCTTTGGTACCTTATTTGATGGGACAAGAGCACCCATATGGGCCAAGACTTTGTGACTATCAAAAATGTATCCGCACAAATGACTTAGAGGAAGTAGGAGATACAACTCACCATACTTTATTTGAAATGCTAGGAAATTGGAGTTTAGGAGATTATTTTAAAGAAGAAAGTATTTCATGGAGTTTTGAATTTTTAACAAAAACTTTAAACATTCCAGTAGAAAGGTTAGCTGTTACTGTATTTAAAGGAAATGATTTAATTCCATTTGATGAAGTGAGCTATAAAAAATGGTTGAGTTTAGGGATTGCAAAAGAAAGAATTCAAATGACTGAAGAAGATAATTTTTGGATAGCTGGAGAATCTGGACCTTGTGGAGGTGATACAGAAATCTTTTATTGGCGAAGTGACGAAGCAATACCAGAAGTGTTTGATACCGAAGATGAGCGATGGGTTGAAATTTGGAATAATGTTTTTATGCAGTATTTTAAAGATACTAATGGAAATGTTACAGAATTAAAAAAGAAAAATGTGGACACTGGAATGGGAGTAGAAAGAATAACCGCTGTTTTAGAAGGTGTTAATGACAATTATGCTTCTAGTATTTGGAAAGATGTAATCGAACAAATTGAAAAAATTTCCAAAGTTCCATATCTTGGAAATGAAAAGAGTATGAGAATTATTGCTGATCATATTCGTACAGCCGTATTTATAAGTGCAGATCCTGCAGGAATTAAACCAAGCAATACAGATCAAGGCTATATTTTAAGAAGATTAATTCGCCGTGCAATTCGTCATGCTAAAAAATTGAATATTGATGTAAACGGAAGTTGGGAACAAGAAATTGCAAAAATTATCATTATGAAGTTTAAAAAGTACTATAAAGAACTAGAAGAAAATGAAGAAGTTGTTTATGAAGTTTTGAAAAATGAAAAACAAAAATTTAATCGTACATTAGAAAAAGGCTTGAAAGAGTTTGAAAAAGTTTCAAATAAAGATATTGATGCTGTTACCGCCTTTCATTTATATGATACTTATGGTTTTCCAATCGAGCTTACAGTAGAGTTAGCAAAAGAAAGAGGATTACAAGTAGATGAAGAAGGATTCAGAAAGAAATTTCAAGAACATCAAGAATTATCTCGTACTGCATCAGCTGGAAAATTTAAAGGTGGCCTTTCTGGTAATAGCGAAATAGAAACAAAATACCATACTGCAACTCATTTACTAAATGCCGCTTTAAAAGTAGTCGTTGGAAAAGAAGTACATCAAAAAGGCAGTAACATTACTGTAGAAAGAATGCGTTTTGATTTTAACTGTGATCATAAATTATCTGACGAAGAAAAAAGAAAAGTAGAGGATTTAGTAAACGAATGGATTCAAAAAGGATTAGATGTTACAGTAGAAGAAATGAAAAAAGAAGATGCCATCAACTCTGGAGCTGAATGCATGTTTATAGAAAAATATCCTGATGTTGTTACAGTATACAGTATTGGAGAAATTTCTAGAGAATTATGTGGTGGTCCTCATGTGAAAAATACAAGTGAAATTGGACATTTCAAGATAAAGAAAGAAGAGGCATCTAGTGCAGGAGTAAGAAGAATCAAAGCAATCATAGAATAAAAAATTCCATTTGAATAAAATGGTATTTTTTTTGTACTTATAAGTAAAAATATAGATTTTCATTTATTTCGACAAATTTCTTTTCTAAGTTGTAGTAATGTAACCAACTATAAAAGGAGAGAATATGATAACAGAAATAACAAAACTAAAAAAAGAATTTGAAAAAATTAAAAAAAAGGGTTATATAAAATCTTCAAGAAAAGGTCCTACAGGAATTGGAAAAACTTTTGAAGATTTATTAGAAAAAGAAGAAGACCAAAATGATACACCTGATTACTGTGGTATAGAAATTAAAACAAAACTAAATTATAGTCCAAGTTTTACTAAACTTTTTAATGCTACACCATTAGGGAAGCATGAATTTGAAATAAAATATTTATTGCAAACATATGGATATCCTCATAAATTAAATAAAGAGTGGAAAGTTTTACAAACCTCATTATATACTAAGCAATTAAATAACATTGGCAGTAAATATTATGGAATATTAGAAATAAATCGATTGGAAAAAAAAATATTTTTAAAAATCATAAACAATTCTTTAAATTGTATAGAAAAAAATACATATTGGACTTTTGATACATTAGAAAAAAGACTGTTAAAAAAATTAAAGTATCTAGCTATAGTTAAAGCTAACAAAAGAATCATAAATAATGAAATTTATTATCATTATTATAGTTTAAACATTTACACTTTGAAAGATTTTGACACTTTTTTAAATTTAATTGAACAGCAAATTATAAGAATTTCATTCCATATTGATGTATTCACAAGCGGTAAGAGAAAAGGTGAAATTCATGACCATGGAACAAGCTTCGAGATAAAAGAAAAAGATATTCTAAAATTATTTAATTCAATAGAATAAATAGGAATTGTTAAAAAATTTATTAAATTTCTAGAAGATACTTAAAGTTTGGAACCAAGGGTTAAAAAAAATCATTAATAATAATGATTCTATAAACAAAAAAATGGTCGAGAAGACAGGATTTGAACCTGCAACCCCTTGGTCCCAAACCAAGTGCACTACCAAATTGTGCTACTTCTCGATTCCTAATATATTATATCACAAAAAAATGATATGGTTCCAAAAATTTTAAATGGTGCACCCAAAGGGAGTCGAACCCCTAACCTTTAGATCCGTAGTCTAACGCTCTATCCAATTGCGCTATGGGTGCATTTCTTGAATGCAATAAAATTATATAATAAATAAATATAAAATGCAAGCACTTTTATTGCGAAAACATAACTAACATGATATAAATAAATGGAAATGAGGTATTTTAATGTTTAAAGAATTTAAAGAGTTTATAAAAAGAGGCAATGTAATGGATCTAGCTGTGGGAGTTATAGTTGGAGGTGCTTTTTCAAGTATTGTTACTTCTTTAGTAAATAATATTTTAACACCAATATTAGGCATTTTCTTAGGTGGAGTAAATTTTAGCTCATTATCGATTAAAATTCAAGATGCAGAAATTCAATATGGTTTATTTTTACAAAGTATTATTGATTTTTTAATTATCGCGTTCTGCATATTTATTCTAGTAAAAATGATAAATAAAATCATGCGACTTGGAAAAAAAGAAGAACAAAAGAATGAAGTAAAGCCTCCAAAAAAAGAAGAAGTACAATTATTGGAAGAAATACGTGATTTATTACAAACAAAACCAATAGAAGCTCCTAAGAAAAAGACATCTACAAAGAAAACTAAAAATTGAAAGAAGGCTTTCATTTTTTTTTGTGTTTTTATTCTTTTTAGTGTATACTATTTCTAGAATAGAGGGACTAGTATGAAAAAATTAACTTTATCAAAAGAAGAATTAGCAAGTATTGATGGTTACTTTAGAGCAACAAATTATGTTTCAGCTGCTTCATTATATTTGAAGGATAATGCTCTTTTAGAAAGGCCACTTGAATTTTCTGACATAAAATCTAAATTAGTCGGGCATTGGGGAAGCGCTCCAGGGCAAAATTTTGTATATGCGCATTGTAATCGTGTTATAAAAAAATATGATTTAAATATGATGTGGATTTCTGGCCCAGGCCATGCAGGACAAGCTACTATGAGTAATGTATATTTTGAAGGTTCTTATGGAGATATTTATCCAGAATTTACGCAAGATAGAGAAGGCTTAAAAAAATTTATGAAGCATTTTAGTTTTCCTGGCGGTACTTCTTCCCATGTTGCGCCAGAAGTTCCTGGAAGTATCCATGAAGGCGGGGAGCTTGGCTATAGTCTTTCACATGCTTTTGGAGCAGTGTTAGATAATCCAAATTTAATTGCAACCGTAATCGTTGGTGATGGTGAGGCTGAAACTGGACCACTTGCAACAAGTTGGCATGGTAACAAATTTTTAAATCCGAAAACTGATGGAGCAGTACTACCTATCCTACATTTAAATGGCTACAAAATTGCAAATCCTACTGTTCTTTCTAGAATTAGCAAAGAAGAATTAGATGCGTTATTCAAAGGATATGGGTGGACACCTTATTATGTTGAAGGGGATGACCCTCTAAAATTACATGAAACAATGGCAAAAGTAATGGATGAAGTAATAGAAAGAATTTTAGAAATTGAAGAATTGGCAAGAACAAAAAACATTTCTTCCAGACCATTATGGCCTATGATTGTTCTCAAAACACCAAAAGGGTGGACAGGACCAGAGGAAATAGATGGAAAAAAAATAGAAGGAAGTTTCCGCTCTCATCAAGTTCCAATTGAAGTTTCTTCTTCACACAAGGAATCACTAAAAAGATTAGAAAATTGGTTAAAAAGTTATCGTCCAGAAGAATTATTTGACAAAAATGGCTACCTAAAAGAGGAATATCGTTTGTTTATCCCAGAAGGAAGAAAACGGATGGGCAGCAATGCTCATACGAATGGTGGCCAGATTATAAAAGATTTGATATTACCAGATGTTACAAAATATGCCTTTTTAACTCGTTATCCTGGTAGCGTTGAAAGTGAAGATATGAGAAATTTAGGTGTATACCTTCGGGATGTAGTAAAATTAAATGAAGAATTCAGGAATTTTCGAATCTTTGGTCCAGACGAGGCTTTATCAAACAGGATGCACGCAGTATTTGAAGTTACGAATCGTCAGTGGGATGCCAAAAAGGAGAAAAACGATGAATTTTTAAATACCGAAGGTAGAGTTCTAGATTCTATGCTTTCAGAACATATGTGTGAAGGATGGCTTGAAGGATATTTACTTACAGGGCGTCATGGTATTTTCCATAGTTATGAATCATTTATGAGAATAGTAGATTCTATGGTAAGTCAGCATGCAAAGTGGATAAAAGTGACAAAAGAACTTCCATGGCGTGCTCCAATAGCTTCTTTGAATCTATTAGTAACAAGTCATTGTTGGCAACAAGACCATAATGGTTACACACATCAAGATCCAGGAATGATAAATCACATTTTAACTAAGAAATCTAGTATCTCTCGGGTATATTTGCCATGTGATACAAATACGCTTTTATGTACTATTGATCATGTTTTAAAAACCAAAAATTACATTAATTTAATTGTTGCGAGTAAACACCCAAGACCACAGTGGCTAAGCATGAAACAAGCACTTCGTCATACCGAACAAGGATTAGGAATTTGGGGATTTGCTAGCAATGATTTAGATAACAATCCAGATGTAGTATTTGCATGCGCAGGAGACACGCCAACTCTCGAAGTAATGGCGGCAACAAGTATTTTAAGAAAATGGATTCCAAATATAAAAGTTCGTGTTGTTAATGTAGTCGATTTAATGAAATTAGAAAGTCATTTAAATCATCCTCATGGCCTTACAGATGCAGAATATGATGCCATTTTTACGAAAACAAAACCAGTAGTATTCGCATTCCATGGTTATCCAAATGTTATTCATGAACTTACTTACAAAAGAGTAAATCAAAATATGCATGTAAGAGGCTATATAGAAGAAGGGACTATTACAACTCCATTTGATATGCGAGTTCAAAATAAAATGGATCGTTATCATTTAATATTGCTTGCCTTAAAACATCTTCCAGAGTTTGACGGAGCTTCATTAAGAAAATATTGTGAAGATATGTTAGTGAAACACCATAACTATATATTAGAGTATGGAGTAGACATGGAAGAAGTGGTAAATTGGAAATGGGATTTATAATTCTATTTCCTTTTTTAATATTTTTTTATTCTTATAAAAAAATTCAGAAAAATAGTAGATTTTTTACTCATTTAAAACTATAATAGTTATGGAAAAGGAGTTTTGGAGTTTTATGAAAGATTTTTCAAATGAACATGTTGGAAAAGAATATAGCAAATTTAAAAACATGCTATTTATTGGTCTATTTTTTTACGTACTTGCAATTGCTGTAATTTGTTGGGGCTATTTTAAAGCGCCGAGCGATGGAGATTCTATGAAAGATATGACATTGAATAATCCAGTTGAAAATAAGAAAGCATACATTGATGTAGCGGCTGTTTCCCCAGCATTCTATAGTAATTACTACTTTGTAGTCGATGACGAATACTTCTATGTTATTAAAATGTCAAAAAGTAAATATGAAGAAATCAAAGATGCCAGTAACGACAACATCATTCGTATTGTTGGAGGAACGAAGTCAGCAACTTCACTTACTACTATGAAATCATCAGCTATAAAAGCATACAATACATTACTTTCTGAGGATGAGAAACCTTTAACTACAGCGGATTATGATAATGAATTTTCATCTATCTATTTAGATTTGGATGCAAGCACTACGGATACTCAAGATATCGCAATGGTAATTGCTGGACTTGTTGCTATCTTTGGATTTGCATTTACCTTAGCTGGTGGCTTAGCAGTTCGAAGATTTAAGAAAAAAGTAGAAAAAATTTCTCCAGAGGAAAGACAAAAAATTGATAAAGAAATGAATGATAAAGAAGCATTCTATTATAAAAATGCGCATACTTATCTAACCAAAAATTATATTGTAAATTTTATGTCTACATTTGAGGCTATTCCTTATAAAGATGTTATTTGGGTTTATAAATATGAACTACGTCAAAATGGAATTAAATCTCAACAAAGTATTCAAGTTATGACAAGAGATGGAAAAAATCATACGATTGCTACATTAACAGCTTTAACAAAAAAAGCAAATGATGTCTTTAATGAAATCTTAGAAACAGTTGCAAGTAAAAGTACCAATGCCTTAATAGGTTATAATAGTGAAAATAGATCAAAAGTAAAAGAAATGATTGTTAAACCAGAAAAGAAGAAAAAATAATCTTTTCTTTTTTTATTTTAAAGAAAATAAATGCTTAAAATCTGTTCAAAATATAAGGAAGTAGAATTATCAAAACATATTTGGAAGTTTTGCTTGTTAATCTTAGAAATAACACCAATCTTAGTATAAATATATCCTTGATAATAATAAGAAATTTTAACCGCAACTTGGGTATGATAGGCTTCTTGCAATTGAAAATCAAGAACTTCCAATTCATCTGTAGATAAAGTAGGCTTTTTTTGATATTGCTTCTTTTTTTCTAAATCATTTAAAACATCTTTTGAATGAAAAAGAGAGTCAAAAGGTTCCCATTTGATTTCACTTCGATTACGCATGATGACCACCTATTTTTTTGTTTTGTTCTATAGTTGTAGAATAAGAAAGAAGAGCAGAAGCATAATAGATACTATTTTTTCCAAAAGAACTTTTTATTTCATCAAAAATACGTATTGTTTTTGCCTCAGTTTGCTTTTCTTGAAATGACTCAAATAAATTTAATTGAATGCCATTTTGTTTAGTAAGTTTTGAGAAAGATAAGCCAACTTTTCGAATAGGACTAATTCCATCGTAGTAATAATCCACTAAAAAAGTACATACTTTTAATATTTCGCTTACTAAATTTGTAGGAGTCTCCAATGTCATAGAATGAAAAACACCACCACCAATTTCTTTCGAATAATATAAACTTAAATGGATACAACAAGTATTTAACTAATTTTGTAAAAGTCTTCTAACTAAAACTTCTATCATTTCTCTTACAATAAGTAAAATTTCATCACCATAATAGTTGCGATAAAGAACTTGGCTATGACTGATTGACTTTTCAGAAGAAGGATTTTGAAAGTCATGAATAATAGATTCGTCGATTCCATTCGCGTGTTCCCAAAGTTCAATACCAATAATTCCAAATTTCTTTTTTAAAAGAAGTTTATCCGCATGTGCTAAATCTCCAATTGTACAAATTCCAAGACTATTAAGTCTTTTTTCTAGTTTAGAGCCAATACCCCACATAGTAGAAAGGGGCTTAATTGGCCATAACTTCTCTGGAATATCAAGAAGAGTCCATTTTGCAATACCACTTTTGGTATGCTTTGCTTCAATATCCATGGATAACTTAGAAAGAAGCATATTGGGACCAATCCCACAAGTTGCAAGAAGTCCAGTTTTTTCTTGAATGGTATTTAAAATAGTTTCTGCAAGCTCCAAATCACTTTTTTTATAAAGTTTTAAGTAATCAGTAACATCTAAAAAACATTCATCAATCGAATAGATATGCAAATCTTCACTACTAATAAAATCTAGATAGATTTCAATGATTTGTTTCGAAACTTCTATATAACGTGTCATTCTAGGATTTACAATTTTGTAAGAGATGTCTTTAGGGATATCATAAAGTCTAGTTCTACCTTTTACACCTAAAGCCTTTAAAGTAGGTGTGACTGCAAGCGTAATTGCTCCACGTCCTTGCATAGTATTTGCCACAACCAAAGAAGTAGTTAAGATATCTAATCCACGATCTACACATTCGACCGATGCAAAAAAACTTTTTAAATCAATACATAAAATATTGCGTTTCATAAATTCACCTCAAAAAAACATTTGTTCGACAAAATGGTAACAAAAGAAAATCAAGAATACAATTGGTAATATTTGGTACTCATTAAATCGTCAATTTAGAAAAAAATACTTGTATATTTTTAAATTTGTTTTAAAATAAATATAGAGAGAAAGTAGAGGGTAAAAATGAAAAAGATAATCGCATTATTTTTAATTATAATTACAGGAGCAAGTACAGTTACAGTAAATGCTATGACCAAAGAAGAATTAAAAAATAAATTGTTTGCAACTTATGATTTAAATGGTCACGAATTAAGGGCTAGTGAGGATTATAAAGTACAGTTTGAAAGATATCTTAATCAAAATGAATTAAGTGAAAGTGACATGGATTATATTGCAGAAAAATTTGATGAAGCAATAAAAATTTTACAATCAGAAAATATTTCTTCTTTAGAAGAAATAACAATTTCACAAAAGAGTAAATTAATACCTCTTATCAATGATGTTACAAATCGTACTTCTGTAAAAGCAACAGTAGCGAAAAATACAGTTATTATTTATAATCAAGACGGAACCGAATTTACTAGAGTTACCTTTTTAGTAAAACAAACAGGTCACAGTAATCTTTACTTTATATGCGCACTTGGCGTTGTAGTTTTAGGGACAATTATAATCGCTAGAAAGATGAAAAAAATAAATGCGTAAAAATATAATAAAAAAAGGAAAAGAGATAATGAGTGAAATAGCTCTATCTTTTTTCTTTCTAGCACTCGTTATTGTCCTTGTACATTTCTTTTTTGCGGAAGAAATTAGTCTAGCTGTATCCCTAATAAATAAAATCGCTATTGTAGAAAATAAAAAAGCAGAAAATATTACTTTTGACATAACCGCCAAAAGACTCATACATTATCCAAACTATAAGGAAAAATATGCGAATCTAAAAATCTCATCTATTGATTTAGAATTACCTGTTTATCATGGAGATACTATGGATATTTTAAGAAATGGCGTAGGACATTACGCAGGTTCTTATTTTCCTGGCGAAGGTGGATCTGTCATCCTAGCAGCTCACAATAATGCTGGTTTTTTTCGAAAACTTCCTGAAATGAATTTAGAAGATAACATTGTGTTAGAAACAGTATATGGAACTTTTACCTATCAAGTAAAAAAAACTAAAGTAGCTTTAGAAAGCGATTTGTCGAGCTTTCCAATTCAAGAGGAGGAAGAACTATTAATCTTATATACTTGTTATCCTGTGACGGCAATTGGATATACGAATAAAAGATATGTAGTATATGCTACTAAGGTAGGCGAAGGATATGAAAATTAAAATAATAGGAGAATATTGTTTAAAATTTATAGAATCTCTTATATTAACAGTGGGCATTTTAAGTGGAATATTGAGTTTTTATACAGGGCAAAATAGGATATTAAAAAAAATAGAAAAAGAAAATTATATAGAGAATATGACTCATTCTATTCAAGAAGAAATGAAAAATTATACCAATCAATCTGGTTTAGAGAATGAAGTATTAAAAGATATCTTTTTAGAAGAAGATGTAAGACAAGAAATTTATAAGAAAATAAAGGGAGATAATTCAAGAATACAAACAGATTTTTTAAAGGAAAGTTTAAGAAATAATATTAATAAATTTTTACAGCAAAATAACCTTTCTGCAGAAGAAGAGTCTTTAAATCGTTTTATAAATCAAATTGCGAGTGTATATGAAGCGGAAATAAACTTATATCAGTATTTTGGTAAAATAATTCTAGGGTTAAAAGTGGCCCATAAATACACTACAATATTATTTGGGATTACATTAGTTTTGATAATCATTAGCCTTCTTCTTTCTAAAGACAAGAAATGTAACATTACATTATTTACAAGTTCATTTTTACTTGGATTTTTAGTAATTTATATAATAAGAGAAATAGATATAAAACATTTATTTATACTTCATCCATTATTTTCTAAGATGATGCAAAATTACATATTAGAAATATTAAAAGGAATGGGACTAGGCAGTTTTATTCTCTTCTGTTTAGGATTGTGCTTATTTCGAACGTCAAAAATGAAGACAAAGAATAAAGCATCTAGAGAATTTAAGCTCTAAATTTTATATAAACAACAAAATTTAAAAAGTAAGAAATCTAAAATAGGAGGTATTAGTATTATGGGATTGGAACAAGAAAAAACAATTTTAAGAAATAAATTATTTGATAAATATTTTGAAGTAGAAGATGGGATTTTAGCCACTTCCTTAGTTGAGAAATTATCTTTCGTGCCTGACACCTGGAAAAAGTTACACACTTTATGCGAAAAAAATATTAGTGAATTTGATGCTTGGAGTAGCTTAAAAAAAATTAAACTGATAGAATATAACCGAAATAAGTATTTAATTTTGAAGGTAGGAGTACTACAACAATATATTATTATAGATATAGAAACGAAAAAAAACATAACGGAAGAGCGATTTAAAAATGAATTTAATGAAGACTTTTTTATAAACAATTTTAATGAAAGAAAAGGCGATAAAGATTTATTTAAGTGGTATGATTTAATAGAATACAAAGATGCCGCGGAGTTAATTAGCTTTTATTTTGAAAATAAAGACATATTTTGTTTATCAACCAAAGTACATTATAGATTAAAAATAGATGAATCTTGGACTTACTTTTCTATTGATTTTGCAAACGCAAAGGCACAAATGGGGTTTCAAACAAAAGATCAATTCTTATATGAGCAATTATTTTTAAGATACGATTTAACCCCTAGTGGAATGCAAGACGCTCAAAATAAAATTGGATTAGAAAAGATGCAAGAAATGTTTGAAAGAATAAAAGATATAAAAATTCCAAAGGAAGTTATTCCGTATGATTTATATCAACAGTTCTTAATTCAATCTAATTTTGAAACTAAACTTGTAAAAGTCAAATAAATACGAATTGAATGAATATAAAAATATATTGGTTAGAAATAGCTAATATATTTTTTTAAATTTTAACATATATTATTGTAGAACGTTTGTACATATAAAAAACGTTAAACTTATTGAAAATGAAAAATTTGAATTTTATGCTATTGTATCTTTCTAGATAAATACCTAGCAACTATGAATATGCAACAAGTGATTGTCGTACTCAAGAACATTTATTTGAATTTAAGATTTTTTATTTAATAACAAGAATAAATTTCATTTTTTTTAACTTTTCCTATTTTTTTTGTAATATTTTTTCAAAAATATAGCATACTATCATAGTATAAAACAGCAAAGAAAAAACGTTTCAATAAAAAGATAAATATTTTTCAAAATAGAAAGTGGGGGGAAAGTCAAGATTTGTCTGCTTGGCTTGAAAACTATGATAATAATTTTAATTTTATTAGGAATACTAGTTTTGGTTTTTTTGTGTATGTTAAAATCAGCTGGAAGAGAAGAATTGATTCAAGAAAATGTTAAATATAGTGTAAATAAAGAAAAATAATATACTTCTTATCTTGTCTATTGTAATGTAAAGTATTATACTAATTACTGTAGGTGAAGTGTTATGGAGAAAAATAGTTTAAAAGATTTATTTGAATACTATAGAGGAAAATTATTAATTCTATTTATCATTACCGTAGTAACGATTGTTATTTCTTGTGTCTATGTTATACTTTTTAAAACACCATTGTATCAATCTTATACTACAATAGCTTTAGCAAGAATGAATGAAAGCGAAGCAACAGGAATAACTCAAAACGAAGTAGCGTTAAATCAAAAATTGGTTTCAACTTATCGAATTATAATTAAAAGCAAAAGAATATTAAATCAAGTAATTCGAAACTTAAATTTACAAGCAAGTTTTACAGAATTAAATAATGCCGTAAAAGTTTCAAATGAAAAAGACACTGAGGTAATTCGAATTACAGTACAATATGAAAATGCAACATTAGCAAAAAGTATCGCTGATGAAATTGCTAAAGTATTTAGTAAAGAAATTGTAAAAATTTATAAGATTGAAAATGTTACTGTAATTGATGAAGGAGAAGTAGCGTCAATCCCATATAATATCAATATTACGAAACAAATCCTTTATAGTGCAGTTGGTGGTTTAGTACTAGCGTGTATTATTATCTTTATTTTGTATTATTTTGATACAACAATAAAAAGTCCAGAAGAGGTGGAAGAAAAAATTGGTTTATCACTTCTTGGAGCTATGCCTGAAACAAAACTTGATAGTGAGCTAATTGTCAATCAAAAACCACATTCAAGCTTAAGTGAAACTGTAAAAAATGTTCGTACCAATTTATTATTTTCTTCTTTGGACAAAAAGTTAAAAAGTATTTTAATTACAAGTTCCATTGCTGGAGAAGGAAAAAGTTTTATCAGTGCAAACTTAGCTATAGCTTTTGCTCAAATAGGGAATAAAGTATTAATTGTAGATTGCGATATGAGAAGAGGACGGATGCACAAAATATTCCATTTGGAAAACGAAAATGGGTTGTCAAATTTATTAATGAAAGATGTAAAAACAGAATATGAAAATCACATTCAAAAAACGAAAATTAAAAACTTATCTGTAATAACTAGAGGAATTATTCCAAGCAATCCAAGTGAAATTTTGGCTAGTGAAAAAAATAAAACCTTAGTAGAAGTATTAAAGAAAAAATATGATTTAATTATTTTTGACGGAGCTCCATTGTGTGGAATTTCCGATTCAGCTATTATGTCTGAATTAGTAGATAAAATTGTAGTTGTAAGTGCATACAAACAAACAAAAATAGAAGAATTACAAAATACTACAAAAAGTTTAGAACAATTCCATGACAAAATTGCTGGTGTAATTGTAAATAAAATCGAACCAAGAAAAGATAGATACTATCATTATTATGACTAAAAAGTATGAAGAAAACATTCATATTTTTTTTATAAACAAAAGACCAATATTCCTTTAATTTCCTTTGAATTTTAAAAAGAGTTGTGATAAAATACTTTTAGATTAGGAAGTGTTTTTGATGTATGAAGTATTGAAAAGATTTTTTGATTTAGTATTTGCTCTTATATTAATTGTTATTTTTTCTCCAATTATGCTTCTTGTGGCCATTGCTATTAAACTTGATAGTGAAGGACCAGCTATATTTGTTCAAACTAGAAGTGGAAAAAATGGTAAAGAATTTAAAATGTATAAATTTCGTAGTATGAGCAGTAATAACGATGTACATAATTTTACAACAGAAAATAAACTTACAACGGTAGGAAAATTTATTCGTTCTACAAGTCTAGATGAATTACCACAACTATTCAATATTGTGAAAGGCGAAATGTCTTTTATTGGACCTCGTCCTTGGATTACAGACTATGAAAAATATTTTACGAAAGATCAAAAAAGAAGATTAGAAGTATTACCAGGAATTACAGGCCTTGCTCAAGCAAGTGGAAGAAATGATTTGTCGGTAAAAGAAAAAATAAAACTAGATATTTACTACGTGGATCATATGTCACTATGGATGGATATTAAAGTCATAGTTGGAACAGTAAAAGCAGTATTGTCTAAAGAAGGGGCCGAACTACCGAAAATTGGAATAAAAAATGAATTAGAAGAATTAAAAGAGCAACCAAAAGAAGAGAAAGCGACGGCTTAAGTAAGATGAAAAAGGTACTAATCACAGCTACAGTTGATTCTCATATACTGTCCTTTCATCTTCCGTTTTTAAAAGATTTTAAAGATTCAGGATACGAAGTTCACGTCGCCACAAATGGAACAGAAGAGATTCCATATTGTGATATAAGACATACAATTTCTTTTGAACGAAGCCCACTAAACTTTAAAAATTTAAAAGCAATAAAACAACTAAAAAAATTATTAGAAGAAGAATGCTTTGATATTGTTTTTACAAATACACCGATGGGAAGTGTGGTAACACGACTTGCATGTAAAAAAATGCGTGGGAAAAAGCCAAGAGTAATTTATATGGCTCATGGGCTTCATTTTTACAAAGGAGCAAGTAAGAAAAATTGGTTTTTGTTTTATCCAGTAGAAAAATATTTGTCAAAATTTACAGATACGTTAATTTTAATTAACCAAGAAGATTATGCATTTGCTAAGAAAAAATTTAAATGTACAGATGTACAATATCTTCCAGGTGTTGGGATAGATTCCAAAAAATTTAATTTTAAATTAACAAAAGAAGAAGAACAAAAACTGCGTGAGTCATTAAAATTATCAAAAAAAGATTTTGTTTTAATCTACCCAGCCGAACTAAACAAAAATAAAAACCAAAGTCTTTTAATAGAAGTAATGAGCGATTTAATCTACAAGTATCCCAATATCCATCTATTATTACCAGGAATAGACTCTTATAATGGATACTATCAAAACCTTGTAAAAAAAATGGGACTGGATAAAAATATTCACTTCTTAGGATATCGAAAAGATATTCCAAAATTATTGAAAATATCAGATGTATCAGTCGCATCAAGCCACAGAGAAGGACTGGCAGTAAATATTATGGAAGCTATGGCAAGTGGACTTCCAATAGTTGCCACAAATGTCAGAGGGCAAAGAGACTTAATAGAAGACCACAAAAATGGTTTTATTGTTGAGTTAAATGATGTTTCAGCTTTTTCCAATGCAATCGAAAAATTGTATAACGACAAAAAATTATATCAAAAAATGAGTCGAGAAAACGAGCAAATGAGCAAAAAATATCAATTAGATATTATTTTGAAAGAATGGCGAAAAATTATTTATAAAAAGAAAACTGTAATGCATGTTCTAGCTAGCAATAAATATTCAGGTGCTGAGAATGTAATATGTACAATAATTTCGAATACAAATGACGAATATATGCATTATTATTGCTCACCAGATGGTCCTATAAAAAATACGTTACAAGAAAGAAAGATAAATTTTGTTCCACTAAAAAAATTAAATTTTTTTGAATTAAAAAAAATAATAAAAAGATATAATCCAGATATTATTCATGCCCATGATTTTAAAGCAAGCTGTCTAGTAAGTGTTATTACAAATAATAAAAAGAAAATTAGTCATTTACATCAAAATCCACTATGGATGAAAGAAAAAGGTATAAAGGCTTTTCTTTATAAAATATGCTCTAGAAAATTTCAAAAAATTATTGTGGTTTCTAAAGCCATCGAACAAGAATATACTTATAAAAATTCCATTGCTCCAAAATGCGTGGAAATTACCAATATAGTTGAGAAAGATATGGTTATAGAAAAAGCCAAAGAAAAATATTTAAAAAACTTTGACATTGCTTTTTTTGGAAGAATTACAACAGAAAAACAACCTTTAAAGTTAATTGAAATAATAAAGGAATATGAACAAAAATATGAACCCTTAAATGTGTGTTTTGTAGGTGGTGGAGACTTAAAGCCACAATGTATGGCTAAAATAAAAGAATTAAATTTAAAATCTACTTTTGAATTTTTAGGCTTTCAAGAAAATCCTTTCAAAATCATAAAAAATTGTAAATGTGTTCTAATGCCATCCCTGTTTGAAGGATTTGGCTTAACTGCCGTAGAAAGTATGCTTTTAGGTTGCCCTGTTTTGAATAGTGGGGCAGGCGGACTAAAAAAAATATTTGGAGAAGATTCTTGGTATATTTGTAAATCAATGAAAGAATACATAGAAAAGATGCATGTTATTTTAATACAAGAAGAAATTCCTAAAGTAGATATTGAAGAATATACAAATAAAGAAAAATTTGCCACGAAAATAAAGAATATTTATAAAGAATAGAAGTGAGGTGCCTTATGATTTGGTATGTTGGGTTATTTGCTTTAATTGCAATAGTTGCTGTTATGATAGAACGATATAAAGATACGAAACTAAAAACATTTTTAGAAATATTAGTATTACTTATTTTAGTATTATTTTCAGGAACAAGATATCGCTTGGGTGGATATGATTATGGAATATATGAAGATATTTTTTTTGGAGCTCCAAAATGGAGTAGTTTTACACTAAGTACAACAAACCAATATGGTACAGAAATTGGGTATCTTTTCTTAAATTCTCTTATAAAAGGTCTCGGTTTTAATTTCTATGGTTTTACGTTAATACATTCTGGCTTTTTCTATATTCTATTTTATCTTGCCTTAAAAAAATACAATTTAAATTTTGGCTATATCTTAATCGTTTTTTTATATAAACTTTTCATCTTTAATACCTTTGTTAGTATGAGACAATCTATCGTGTTAGTTTTATTCTTGTTTTCTGTGCGCTATATATTAGAAAAAAAATGGCTCAATTACTACGCCATTATAATTCCTTGCTGTTTCATCCATAGTAGTGCATTATTTTTACTACCAGTGTATTTCATTCAAAAAGTTAAATTTACGCAAAAAACATTAATCTTATATTCTACTGTTTTCTTTCTTTTATTCTTACTTAATTATACAGGAATATATATATTTAACCCTATGAATCTTTTACAACGATTTTTTGCAAATAGTTCTATTATGTTAACAAAAGTAGATCAATACTTTACAGAATCCGCATCTGTGAATATCTTAAACATAGTTGAGTGTTATGGAATAATAATTCTTTTAATCTTTCATTTTGATAAGGTATACCAATCAAAAGAGCAAAAACTATTTATAAATTTATTTTTAATGCTAATTCCTATTGTAACTTTTTTTAGAAGCTTTGAAATCATGATACGTTTACGGGATTATTTCGCAATTTTTATGGCATTTGTTCTAAGTTATATCTATAAATTGTATCCAGATAAAGACAAACAATTATTTTATTTAATGACCATAATAGTATGTTTTGCAGGATTTTTCCGCTACGTTTATCAGTATGACAACGGTTCTTTAAGAGATTATCAAAGCTATATCACTGAAGGAATTTCAATTAGGGAGGAATAATATGATTACAGTGTTTACCCCAACTTATAATCGAGTAAAAAAATTAAAAGAGTTATATAAAAGTTTAATCTCACAAACCAATCAAGATTTTGAGTGGCTTATCGTGGATGATGGGTCAACAGACAATACATTAGAATATTTAAAAAAAATTCAAGAAGAGAAAATCATTAAGATACGTTACGAAAAACAAGAAAATTCTGGAAAGCATATTGCATTTAATAAAGGTATTAGTTTAGCGCGTGGCAAAGTATTTATCTGTGTAGACTCAGATGACACCTTAACTTCGAATGCCATAGAAAGAATTGCTTTCTATGCAAAAAAATATGAGAAAGAAAAAAATCTTTGTGGCTTTTGTTTTTTAAAAGGATACGATCAAAATCGTGCTGTAACAAATGAGTATAAATCCCATGAATTTAGAGAGAATTATAATACATACATTATAAACGGAAACTTTCAAGGAGATAAATGCGAAGTATTTTATACAGACGTATTAAAAAAATATTCTTTCCCAAAACTTGGTAGTGAAAAATTTCTAGCAGAAGGTTTTTTATGGAGTAGAATAGCGAGAAGTTATGACACGATTTTTATTAATGAAATAATATATCTATGTGAGTATTTAGAAGACGGTCTTTCAAGGTCTGGAAGAGCACTTCGTGTGCGAAATCCTTATGCTGGAATGTATCATGCCTACGAATATTTAGACTCTTGTTACTCCACGAAAATAAGAATAAAAAATATGTTACTATTTTTAACATATTCAAGATTTGCCAAATATAAAGGAAAAGAAAAAAGAGGAGTTTTAAAGTTATCTATGACTTTACCTAGTTGGTTACTATATCATTATTGGAAAAGAAAGTACGGTGACTAAATGAAAAAAATTTTGCATGTTTATCCTAAGTTAAATATTGGGGGAACGGAAAAAGTAATGGAGAATATTATTAAAAACATGGATTCCCAAAAATACAAATTTACAATCTTAACGGAGGAAAAAGGAACTGGAGAAGAAATATTTTTAAAGTTAGGAGTAGAAATTAAGCAAATAAAAGCGTCAGACAATTACTGGGGACAAGTAGAAACATTTTTACAACAAGAAAAATTTGATGTGATTCATGTCCATAACTATGAGAAAATGGGTTCTATGCTAAAAATAGCAAAAAATAATAATATTAAAGTTCGCATCGCTCATTCTCACGTCTCACGCATCGCGCCTGTTTGGATGAAATTTTTAAAAAGTATGAAAAGTTATACTACAAAAAAATATGCGACTCATTATGTTGCATGTTCTGTGGATGCTGCCAAATGGCTATTTCAAAGAAAAAGTAAAAAAAGTAGTATTTTAAAAAATGGAATTAGTCCTAAGATATTTCAATACGATGAGAAAACTCGCGAGCAAGTGAGAAAAAAATTAGCAATTCAACCGACTGATTTTGTCATAGGTATCGTAGCGCGTCTTTCAAAAGAGAAGAATCACAGTTTTATTATTGATCTTTTGGCTAATATAAAAGATTCAAATATAAAACTTCTTGTAGTAGGGGATGGGCCATTAATGCAAGATTTAAAAGAACAAGTAAAATCTCATGCTTTAGAAAAAAAAGTTATATTTACTGGAGCTGTTCTAAATCCAGAAAACTACTACAATGCTTTAGACTTATTTGTTTTACCATCTTTTTATGAGGGCCTTGGTTTATCAGCTGTAGAGGCTCAATATAATGGGTTATATACGTTGGTTTCTACAAACGTTCCAGTTGATGCTGATATCAAAGAAGGTTTATTCGCACGCATCCCATTAGAACAAAGTATATGGAAAGAAAAAATTATAGAGAAAAAAAAGCAAAAGTTATCTCGCTGTAAAATAAAGTCCAAAGAGTATGACATGAAAGAGAATATAAGGGTCTTAGAAAGGATTTACGAGTAGTATGAAAATCGCAATTATTACCATTACAAATGGGGCAAATTATGGGAATCGTCTCCAAAATTATGCCACACAATATTTTCTAGAAAAAAACTTTGATTGTATCTGTGAAACATTAAAAAATAATTCTTCGACATTAGTATATTCCCTTCGAAATAAATTAAAAAAGAAAATAATAAGTCCACGTGAAGAAATATTTAATCAGTTTAATGAACAATATATTCATTTTTCAAATATCTCTATTAGCAATTGGAGCCGAGAAAAAAAGTTAAAAGATTATGATATCTTTTTATGTGGTAGTGATCAAATTTGGAATTCTTCCTTTAAAGAAAATGATAAAGCAAATTTCGGATATTTTATAAAAACAAAGCCAGTAATTTCTTTTGCAGCAAGTTTTGGCACAGACGAAATTGAAAAAAACAAGAAAAAAAAATATGCCAAATACTTAAATCATTTGAGTGGCATTTCCGTAAGAGAAGAAAAAGGCTCTGAGATTGTGAAAGAATTAATCAACAAGCCGTGTGAAGTATTAGTAGATCCTACAATGCTATTAAATGCAAGTGAATGGGAGTCACTTATGAAAAAGCCTTCTGTTATGCCAACGAAATACATATTAACTTATTTTTTAGGAAATGTCTCAAAAGAACGCAAAGCAAAAATAGAAAAATACGCGAAAGAAAATGATTGTGAGATAATCAATTTAATGGACAAAAACGGCAAATACTATAATATGGGGCCAAGTGAATTCTTATATCTTGAAAAAAATGCCTTTTTAGTTTGTACAGATTCTTTTCATTCCTGTGTTTTTGCCATTTTATTTAACACGCCATTCTTAATATTTGATAGAGAGGATGTAATGGTAAATATGAATTCTAGAATAAATACTTTATTACAAAAATTTCATTTAGAGCATCATAGATTTGCAAATCAAATGAATCGAGAAGAACTACAAATAAATACAAAAGAAATTGAATCAATTTTACTTTCAGAAAGAAAAAAAAGCTTAAAATTTTTAAATCATTATATGAAAGGACTCTAGGTATGTTAGAAAGAAATGAAAGAAAATTTGGTGTTATTTTATCTTACACCGCGATTATTGTAAACACATTGATTCAATTATTATATACCCCATTTTTGACAAACTGTTTAGGACAAAGTGAATATGGAATGTATTCTTTAGTATCTTCCATTATTGGTTATTTAACCGTTTTAGATTTGGGATTTAGTAATGCAATAGTTGTATACACAGCAAGATATCGTACTCAAAAAAAAGAAAAAGAAATGAAAAAACTACATGGTATGTTTTTCTTTCTATTTTGTGTAATTGGTTGCATCGCCGCCATATTAGGAGTAATTCTTTCTTTAAATGTTTCAAATATTTTTGGGACTTCCATGTCTTCAGCAGAATTAGAAAAAACCAGAATCATGATGTTTATCCTAACATTTAATCTTACAATAACATTTCCTTTTAGTATTTATTCTTCAATCATTAATGCTTATGAAAAATTTGTATTCCAAAAAATCCTAACCATTGTAAGTGCCCTATTAAAACCACTTCTTATGATTCCTTTGCTTTTTCTAGGTTATAAATCGATTACGATGACAATTATTATTACGGTTATCAATATAGCAGTTTTACTATTAAATTATCTTTATTGTAAAAAGAAATTAAAGGTAAGTGTTAAATTTCTAGGATTTGATAAAAAACTCTTTTTAGAAATATTTTCCTATTCCTTTTTCATTTTTCTAGGAAGTATTGTGGATAAAATCAATTGGAGTGTAGACCAGTTCATACTAGGGGCAGTATCAGGGACTGTCGCGGTATCATTATATGCGGTAGCAAGTCAAATCAATAGTTTATTCGTGAGTTTATCAGCATCTTTTACAGGTATTTTTTTACCTAAAATAACAACTATGGTCACGAGCAAATGTAGTGATAAAGAAATATCAAATGAGTTTATTAAAGCTGGAAGAATTCAATATTATATCATTTTTCTACTTGTAAGTGGTTTTACTCTACTAGGACAAGAGTTCTTTAGAGTATGGGTTGGACCAGAATATGACACTTCTTATTATATTGTTCTAATCTTGGTAATCCCGCTTAGTTTTGTCATTATTCAAAATGTTGGTCTTAGTATTTTACAAGCCAAAAATCTGTATAAATTTCGTAGTATTCTATATATATTTATTGCTATAAGTAACATTTTTGTAAGCATTATTCTAGCTAAACTATATGGAGGTATAGGATCTGCGATAGGAACCTCACTGGCCTTAATAATTGGAAATATTATTATTATGAATATATATTATTATAAAAAAGCCAAGATAAATACACCTAAATTTTGGACTGAAATTATAAAAATTTCTATTCCATTTATCATACCTATAACAATTACCATAATTTTAAAAAACATAATTTCTTTACATGGTATTACTTACTTATTAGTTTTTGGTAGTATTTACACTATTTTATATAGTATAGTTGCTTATTACTTATCAATGAATAATTATGAAAAAAAATTAGTTTATTCTATATTTCGAAAATTTAAAAGGAGTCAAAAATGAAAGGGAAAACATGTGCAATTCTATGGAACTTCATTCATTCTATAGGAGATGTCATTGAAGAAAAAGTTCTATTAGAAACAGATGAAAAAAAATATTTATTTGGACTAAACTTTAGTGTTTTATTAGGCCTTTTAATCATGTCATTATTTTTTCCAATGAAACTTACCATGATATCTTGTGTAGCTATTTTTCTATATACAATAGCTTTTACAGGAGGCGATTACTGCTACGCAAAATCTATTGTCCATGTACCATTAGGTCTTGCTAATTTAATTAGCTCTGGAGGGTTATTCATAAATTTAATTTGTGATATTATATTAGGATATGTAAAACCAAATATTATATTTTTTATTTTGTTTTTAGTTTTCTTTTTTAGTGTTACTGCATTTTCAGCCGAAACAAATAAAATGAAAAAAGAAATTCAAAATAAGAAAGTAGATTTAGCTTATATATTTTTGCTTATAACATCAACTATTTTTTATGCTGCCGAACCATACTTTATTAAACTAGCAAATAGCCTTGGAGCAAATGAATCAGGAATTAATATTATTTCATCACTTTTTGCAACTATTTGGTGGGGTTTGGTTTATTTCAAAACAAGAAAAAAAGATTCAAAAGAAGAAAGTCAAAAACTAGGTTGGAAAATTTTTCTATTAGGCGCTATTTATACAATAACGAGCATTCTTTATATGAAGGCTTACGCAGATGGAGCCCCAGTCATTATTTCTTTAATTTTACAACTTCAAGTATTTATAATCGTGATTATTTCGGTAATTCAAAAAACGGATAAAATGAATGCAAAAAAAATACTTTATCTCATTCTTAGTGTATTAAGTTTAGTTTTTATGGCTTTGCTAAATTAATCTATAGAATGTAGTACTTTTTCTATAAACGTGTATAAAAGATAGTTGACTTTAGGGGAGGGGTATATGATAAAATCATCATAGTAGAAAGCTATGGTGTTTTTGTATGAGTTTAAAAAGATTTCGAGAAGAAAATAAGAAAAAGAAGCAAATTATAATCTTTACTATTGTTTGTATTCTTTTAATAGCAGGAGTATTTTTGTATCAGTCTTATGCTTTATTTGAAACAAAAGATAATTTTAATGTTGTAAGTGGAAATGTTGAGAATCCGGGAGACATCTCTTTTGCATTTTATGTGAATGACGAGATTGTTTTAGAAGCACCTAGTAAAGAAAGTAATTTAGCCCTTTCTGAAAAATCAAATTGTAATAATGGCGTAACCGTAAGCTGGAACGTTGATTCTTGGAATGCTTCCGTAGATTATTCTAATTATAAACAAGAGAATACTTCAAAAACAAAATGTAATTTATTTTTTAGAGATGCTATGTATTCTGATTATATTACATCTTGTGGTGAGAATGGAAATACAGCGGTTGATTGTATGAAAAAATACAGTGATAAAGATACAATCAATTTAGCTTATGATGAAACCGTAGATAACAATTTAAGATATATAGGTGCTAATCCCGATAATTATGTATCATTTAATAACGAATTATGGCGAATCATTGGAGTTATGGAAAATATTGAGGATGGAACAGATAAAAAAGAAACAAGAATTAAATTAATACATGAAGAATCAATAGGAAGATATGCTTGGGATTCATCTGCATCAAATGTTAATGGTGGTGATGGAGTAAATGAGTGGTCTCAAGCTAAATTAAATACTTTGTTAAATGATTACTATTATAATAGAAAAACAAATCAAAATTGTTATAACGGTGGGTCTTTAAAATATACAAACTGTAGTTTTGATACAAATGGTATTCAAGAAGATGCAAAGAATTTATTTAAAGAGGCAGTATGGCATACAGCAGCTTATCGTCATAGTGATTTTACAACCACTTTAATAGATGACTTTTATCTTCAAGAACATTCTAATTTAACAGGAAAAATATGTACGCAAGGAACAGATCATTGTAATGATAATGTAACTCGTACTGTAAAGTGGACTGGAAAGATTGCTTTAATAAGTGGTGCAGATTACGGATATGCTACAAGTGGGAATGAGATTATAACTCGTGAAACTTGTTTGAGTACTCCACTTCGAACTTGGAATCAAGAATGTTATGAAAATAATTGGATAAATAAAGGAACAATGTTTTGGTTAATAAATCCAATTGCAGCTTCGGATTTTGCTCATTGGACGTATAATATCAAGTACATTATAGGGGTTAACGCTGCTAGTGCAGATTGGATTGAAACTTATCCAGCAATTTATTTGAAGGCTAATGTTCAAATAAACGCTGGAAGAGGAACAAAAGAAAATCCTTATGAATTATTTATAAAAGAAAATTGACATTAGGGGGGGGGGGTATATGATAAAATCATCATAGTAGAAAGCTATGGTGTTTTT
>CAQRXS010000004.1 GCA_948874605.1 uncultured Bacilli bacterium
GTTAATTTAATTTTTTTAATTCTGAAGATAGAATACTAAATAAATACGTATTTACTTTTTTCTTTGCTATTGTTTCAATATAATGTTTATATCCATTCAGTTGTTTTAAATATGCATCATCTAATATATTATTTAATTTGTAATCTATGATGTCTATATGATCAGGATATTCTAACATTAAATCGATGATTCCGTGATATTGTTTTTCCTCTTCCGTGTAAACAAACTCATATTCTTGGAATATATTGGCTTCGTTTATATTTTCGAATAGTTTGTTTTGTAACATTTTTTCTATTAAATTAGCAATAAAAGGGTCAGGGATATCTTCATTCTTAAAATTTTTGAAATCAATATACTCTAAAATACTATGAATTTTTAAGCCAAGACTTATGTTTTTCTTTTCTTCTTTAGTAGTAATGCTATTTATTTTTTTAGAAAATGCAGAAGTCGTTATAGCTTCTTTTGTAATTGGTTTAAGTTCTTTTACAATTAGTTTTTGATTATTCGAATCAATATTTGTTTTTAAATCTTTTGTTTTTTTATAATCTTTTGTTAAATTTAAGGAAGATACATCAACATTTTTTTTATATCTTTCTAAAGTTTTTGGAATGGAGTTTAACATATCTTGTAAAGACTTGTATTTGTATCGTATGGAATCTAGGACAACTCCATTTTCTTTTTGCTCCTCTTTATTATCTATTTTGGGTAAAAGAAGAATTATTTTTTCTTTGGCTCTTGTAAGAGCGACATAGAAAAGTCTGATTTTTTCAGAAATATCTTCTTTTGTAATTTTATCTTTAATTAATAATTTAATAAACGTTTCTTTTATTCCTTCTGTTCTGTTTGGAGTATATATTGGTAATGTTTTTTCATAAATAATATTGCCTTTTAAATCTTCTGTGCTAAACTTTTTATATAATCCTGCAAAATAGCAGATGGGAAACTCTAATCCTTTTGATTTATGAATGTTCATAATTTTAACGGCATTCGCCGAATTCGCTCCCATATTAAATTTAATGACTTTGTTTTTATTGATTAAATCAGATAGATAATCATAAAATTTATATATATTTATGTTTAGGTCACTTAAATTATTAGCTAATTCCATTATTTTTTCCATTCTTATCGTACTATCTAATATGTCTTTATGAGTTATAATTTTTTCATAGAATTTTGTATTCTCTAAAAGGTCTTCTAAAAGCTCCTTTGTTGAAGAAGTATTTATTTTGGGTAGTGTTTTTAGGATATCTTTCATAGGTTCACTGTCATAAAAATTTCGAGTCGTTAAATAATCAAAAATTGTTTCGTCTTTTAGATTATAAAGGTAACTTCTAGAAATACTCGTAAATGCATATTCAAATTGTTTATCGAATTGTTTTTTTTCTGAAGCGATTAATAAATAAACAAGATTTTTTAGAATATATAAATCCATGCTGTCACTTAGTACTTCATCTTTGTACATAGTAAGAGGCATTTCTAAGTATTCAAATATTTTTTTGGTTAAATCAAAAGAACTATTTCGATCCATAATAATGCAAAAGTCTTTAAATTCTACAGGACGTAGTTGCTCTTTGTCTTTATCAAATACTAAATAGCTGTTTTTAATTTTTTCTAATATATCTTTTGCAATGGTAAATATTTCAATTTCTTCTTTAGAAAATTCTTTTAAATCTGAAACGTATTCTAAAATATCCATATTATAGTTTTGACGCGTGTTACCTTGTTCGTTATATTTTATATTGCCAAACACCATTTGATGAGATTCTGTGTATTCTGCGTTTCCTATTTTATTTGTCATAATAGGATTGAAAATGGTGTTGATATTATCTAAGACCTCGCTTCTAGAACGAAAGTTTTTTAATAAGTCAATTTTTATACCATTTTGTCTTTTGGCGTATGCATCATATTTTTCTTTGAAAATATAGGGATTGGCATTTCTAAAACGATAGATGCTTTGTTTAATATCTCCAACCATATAGATATTTTGACTCTCAATTAAGGAAATAAATTCTTCTTGAGTGTCTGAAGTGTCCTGATATTCATCGACCATAATTTCTTTTAAAGAATTTTTTAGTTCTTGGCAAATGGAAGTGTTTTGTTTTAGAATCTGTAAAGATAAATGAGCTATGTCTGTGAAATCGTAGGCATTGTGGTTTCTTTTCCAATTCGTTAATTTTTGGAAATATTTTTGTATTATTTCCATTATAATCTCTAGATATTCTTGAGTTTCTTGATAGGCACTTAGAATTTCTTCTTCGTAACCATAAGATGCGTAAGTTTTTAATTCTTTTAAAGCGTTCGAAACGCTTTCTTTTGCTATTTTTGTTTCTTCTTCGCTTCCTCTTGGCGTTGGAGGAAGTTTCGTGTTGTTGATAAGTGCTATTAACTCATTAAGGGATAATTCTTGCTTTAATGGCGCGATAGAGAGACGCAGTTTCTCTTCGTAGTCTGTTTCAAAGTAGCCTTGCTGAAGCGTAATTTCGGTGTCTAAAACATTTATCTGTTCTTTCAAAATCGTATGATACATGGTTAATAACTGTGTGTATTTTTGGTCATTATAATTTTGTTTGATGTAATTTTCTAAGTAATGTTCTTTATCTGTTCTAATTTCTAATGTATCTGCAAGATTTAGCATTTCAGTTTGAAGTTCTTTATCATCTTTGTTACAAAAATCAGTTATTAACTTTGTGAATTTTAAAGTAGGATTTGTATAATACTCTTCTAGAATTTCGGCTAATATTTTATCTTTTTGAAGGGATAGAATGCTACTATCTGTTATAGAAACTGCTTTGGGGATATTTAATAAATAATGATATTTTTTGACGATGGAAAGCGCGAATGAATCAAAGGTTGTAATATATGCAGCATCAAGTCGATTTAGTTCTTCTGTGATTCCTTCTTGTTTTAGTTTATCTTTGATTCTATTTTTCATTTCTTTTGCAGCTTCATTGGTAAATGTTAAAATAAGTAATTCATCAATATGTGTTCCTGTTTTTACTTTTTCAATTACGCGAGTTGTTAAAACTGCAGTTTTACCAGACCCTGCACCTGCAGATACTATTATGTTAGATCCACTCGTATTGATTGCTGTTTGTTGTTCTTTCGTCCAAGCCATGAGTTGCCTCCTTTTTTAAGAATGTTTTATCACTTGTTTGGTATATATTATCTTTTGCTTCATGAAAACATAAGTCTTTTAATGGACAATATTTGCAAGATATTTCATCTTTGTTGTCAATTATTTTGGGATTAATAGGAAATTCACTTTCGGTTATTTTGGTCATAGCATCCAGTATTTTTTCTTCCACTAGATTTATTAAAGTTTCGATATCTTTCTCTTCTAGTACTTTAGCTGTATGCATGAATTCACCATCGAGTTTTGTTTTTAAACTTTTGATTTGCAGAGAATCTTCGTAAGTAGAATCTACTTCTTCTAATATTTGTTTATTACTACTCGAATAACCTATCATTTTTAGGGCTTTCTTTTTGGTTTGTTCATAACTATATTTTTTCTCTTGTTCTAAATGTCCTGGTAAAAGTGGTTGTAAATAAAATCCTCCTAGTTGGTATTCTTTAAATTCTTTGTCTTTTTTTAATAAATAAAGATAGCTTGGGAGTTGTAAGTTGTATCCTAATGGCATCTTTGATGGATCTAACTCACATTTTCCTGTTTTATAATCTATGATACTTATAATTTTGTTTTCATTAAAGTTTAAGTTATCCACAATCCCTTTAAAAGTAGTCGGTATTTGATTTCTTAGGTTTATAATAAATTCTGTTTCTTTTCTTGTTTGGTTTAACTTCGTATATTTTTTTCTTTCTTCTATTGCTTCAAGTGTAAAAGCTAATTCTTGTTTTATTTTGTTTATAAAAAATAATTCTTTTGGTGTAAAATTATAGTTATTCACTTCTTTTTGAAATGAGTCATTATAGTCAAAATTAGATATGTCTTTGTCTTCTAATATTTTATGAATAATTTTTCCAAGATTTGTATAAAAAGTATTTTCGAAAGGAACTATTTTTAAAATATAATTGATATAGTATGAAAAGGCACATTTATTGTAGTTATCTACTTTTGTATAAGATAAATTTAGTTCTTCCTGTAATTTGCTCCATAGTTTTTGTTTCGGTAAGCCAGTAAATTCGTTGGAATAAGTATGATATGGAATAGAATAATTTGCATTTAAGAGTTTTAAAGTAGGTGTAGTTGTACCATATTTTATGTATTGATCTAATAATTTTGCTAAAGTGTACGCGTTATATTTGTTTGATACCGTATAAGTTAAAGTACCGTTTGTAGTCACTCCATTTAAATTTTCTAAAAGGGAAGAAGGATAACTTTCTTTTAAAAGGGTTCTTTTTTTGTAGGTAATGATACAATTTTTAATGCTTTTTATTTTGTTTAAAATGGTTTCTTTTTCTAATTTATTTCTATATTCTGATGTATCGATATTTAAATGGAGGCGAATGGTATCTCTTAGATATTCTTCATCTTTATGAATCTGTGGAATGTCTTCGTTATTAAAAGATAGAATAAAGCAATATTCATCTTCTTGAAATTGTTTTTCAATTAAATCTACTTCTTGTATACTTAATGTATTTTTTCGTTGTTTTTTTGTGGTATGCTTTAAATCATAAATAATTTTTTCGTTTTGATATTTTGAAGTTATGTGTTTGTTTATAATTGTGATAATCTGTTCGTAAATTTCTTTTTCTTCGGTAGTTTTTAAATTCTCGCTTTGTTCTTTTATGTAATTCTCTAAATTATTAATATTATTAATTATGTTCGAACCTAATGTTGTTTCGTTTAGGGTGGTTGTTTCATTTAAGGTAAGAGGAATGTTTAGAAAATGCATAATTCTTTTTAGTGTAATTCTGTAATCGTTGGGGATGTTTGCTAAATATATTTTAGATGGTGAGATACCAGAATGTAGAAGATTTACAATTTGTTCGCCGACAAAGGCAATTTCTGTTTCTATGTCATCAAGAAGATAAATTTTAGGAATAAAACCTTTTTCTGTTTCTTTTTTAAAGCTTGTAAAAGGCATTTCTTTCATAAGTTCCATTAAATATTTGTGAGGCGCAATATTATCAAAAACTACTTCTGTGGTTTGTAAGTGTTCTTTTAGTTTTTTGTTTGGTGTTAATAAGTGGTTTGTAATTAGTTCTTTTTTTATTTGTTTTAATAAATCCAGTGAGGAATCGCTCGATAATTCTAAGTTGTACTTGATGATGTTTTCTAGGTAAATTTTGGCAACTTCTAGGATTACGTTATACTTATCCATTATGTAATCAAGAGCTGAATCATTAACGATATAGGGATAAATATTTAGAAATTCTTTTAAGGTAAAAAATTTTATTTTGGCAAAGGGATTTTGCTTTCTTTCTTGTTTGATACAGTCTGTTTTGTTATTGGTTATAATAATTTTGTTTGTCATTTTACCACTTCCGTTTTCTCTATTATAGCATTTTGTTTTAGAGTTCTTAAACTTTTTCAAACAAAAAAGCCCAGAGATATTTCTTTGCGCCTGTTATTTAATTCTTATTTCTTTTCTTTCTAATCTTGGGCTTATATTATTTTTATAGTAAATTAATTCCTCTTGAGTTAAAAGGTACTTTTGTCTTTCTTCTGTAATATTTCTTCTTATTTGTGATTTATTGTCTGCTATTAAAGTTATGTAATCTATTTTTGGGTTCCGTTTTCTATTTAAAATTTCTTGTATAGTATGCCTCATGTCTTCTGAAATATTATTTTCTAATGCTTTTTTTAAAGCATAATCTATTGTGCTGTTTCTTCTTATTGCGTTGTTTTGTAATAAGTATTCTAAGGTTGTTAGGCTTAATAATCCTTTTGAATTCTGTTTTTCTAAGATTTGATTGGCTATAATCTCTTTAAGTGAGTAATAGTTATATGGTTTGAAATTGTAGTCTATTTGTTCTGTTTTAGCTAAGAAATCAAATACATGTCCAGCTTCTATTAAAGGATTTTCAATTAGTCTTGATGGAATGGTTTCTCTTGTACTTAGTTCAATTCCGTCATTCATTCTATATTTTGGCTTCCAACGATTAACGTCTATTTTTTTGTCTAATTCTTTTGTTTGAATGGCGAATAGTAAATAGTTTAAAATCTTTAAAGCTCTTTCATCTCGTTCTTTCGCCAAAAACATCCCTAAATGTGTAATATCGTTTTTTCTACCAATGTTCTTATTTAAGTTATAAATAATTTTCTCAGTTGATGTATGCATAGTAATTCCTCCCTTTTTTACGGGAATTACTCTAACATAAATTATTCTTTCTGTCTACATTATTTTATCTTGTTGAAAAATAAGTGTTGATAATAAAAAATATTGCTATTATAATTATGTTCGAGATGCAACTATTTAAATTTGATAATGAAAATTTTTGCTATTTTTAAATTTCAATGGCTAAAAATCAGCTTATTGTATTGAGCCGTTTTAAATCTATGTCATTTTAAATGGTATCAAAACATTTGGCAAGAATATTAATATAAAACTTTGGTTTTAAATCTATGTCCTTTTGTTTTAAATGAATCTAGTTTTTAAAACCTGAAAAACTAGATTTTTTTGTGAATTAGTATAATTTTTTAAAATTATGTTATCTATTTTAATAGTTTTTGTAAGGGATACTTTGTCGTTCATATAAAAGAGTGATTCTTTTTCCTTTGACTTCAATCATACCTTCTTCTTTTAAATATTTTATTTCTCTAGACATTGCACACCTGTCTACTCCGATATAATCTGCAAGCCCTATAAAATTAAAAGGGAGATAGACATATTTTGAACCATGATTTTTGGCTTCTATATTAAAGTATTCTAGTAATTTGTTGCGAATTGTTTTTTTTGTTAAGATTTCAATTCTTTCATTTTTCTTTTTCATTTTTCCTATAATTATTTTTAATATATTTTTTAAGAATTGATTGTAATATTCTAGTGAGCTTTCTTGGGTTAAAATTCTTTCATAATCTAACATAATAATCTCGCTGTCTTCTTTGGCAATTACTTCATATTCTAAATTGTTTAGAGAAGAAAGATTTGAACCAAAAATTTCCATTTCACTTATTTCTTCCATAATTGTTTTGACGCCATTATGATCTGTTCTTATAATTTCTATATATCCTGAAATAACAATTCCAAGCATATTTTTTTCTGTTATTATTGGTAAAATCGAGCTATTTTTCTTTAAAAAATAGGTATGTGCTTCTAATAATTTTAAAAGTCTTTCTTGATTTTTTACACTGATATTGTCAAAGGGATTTGGCATTTTTACACCTCTTTTGTACAATTATATTAAAAAACACAAAATGTTGCAAGTGCAACATTATGAGCACTAGAAAACGTGCTATACTTTTCTTGGTAAAAGGAAGGTAGAGTTGTTTATGAAGATTATTAAAAGAGACGGACATATGGTTGATTATTGTCCTTCAAAAATTGAGGAAGCTATTCAAAAAGCTAATTTAGAAGTCGAAGAAGAGGAACAAGCAAGTAGTACACAGATAAAGAATATTATTAAATATATTGAAAAACTTGGTAAAAAAAGAATGCTTGTTGAAGATATTCAAGATACTATTGAAATGAAATTAATGAGTATTGGAAAGTATGAATTGGCTAAGAAGTATATAACATATCGATATACTAGGGAACTCGTTCGTAGAAGTAATACAACTGATTTAGCTATCAAAGAATTAATTGATGGAGAAAACGAGTATTGGAATACAGAAAATTCAAATAAAGATGCAAAAGTGGTTACAACCCAACGTGATTATTTAGCTGGTATTACTAGTACAGATATTACCAGAAGATTTTTACTTCCTGAGGATATTGTAAGAGCTCATGATGATGGAATTATACATTTTCATGATGCGGATTATTTTGCTCAAAATGCACTACATAACTGTGAACTTATTAATTTAAATGATATGTTACAGAATGGAACTATTATAAATGGTGTAATGATTGAGAAACCTCATAAATTCTTGACGGCATGTACCATTGCTACACAGATAATTCTTGGAGTTTCTTCTTCAAGTTATGGTGGTGCGTCAATATCACTTACACATTTGGCACCATTTGTTCGTGATAGTTATAATTCTTATTTGAAAAAATATAAGGCCAGAAAATTAGCAAAAGATATTTGTGAAAAATATGCAAAAGAAGATACATTAAAAGAAGTAGAGGCAGGAGTTCAAACTTTTAATTATCAAGTTAATTCCATGACAAATACGAATGGTCAAGCTCCTTTCCTAAGTGTTTGTATGTATCTTGGAGAGACTGATGAATACAAAGAAGAATTAGCGATGGTTATAGAAGAATTTTTAAAACAAAGAATTCTAGGTTTTAAGAATTCTAAAGGTGTATATGTTACACCAGCTTTTCCTAAATTGCTTTATGTGTTAGAAGAAGATAATGTTCATGAAAACAGTAAATATTTTTATTTAACAAAATTGGCTGCAGAATGTACTGCAAAACGTATGGTGCCTGATTATATTTCTGAAAAGATTATGAAAGAACTTAAGATTAATCAATATGGGGAAGGCGATTGTTATCCTTGTATGGGATGTCGTTCTTTCTTAACTCCTTGGAAAACTAAGGGGAATCCTTCTAAGGCATTAGATTATAAAGAAAATGTTGGAAAATATTATGGTAGATTCAATCAAGGGGTTGTAACAATTAACTTGGTTGATGTAGCATTATCTAGTGATAAAGACATGGATGCATTCTGGAAAATATTTGAAGAACGTCTTGAATTATGCCATCGTGCTTTACAAATCCGTCATAAACGTTTAAGTAAAGCAACTAGCGATATTGCACCTATTTTATGGCAACATGGAGCACTTGCACGTCTTGACAAGGGTGAATCTATCCATGATTTGCTACATAATGGTTATTCAACAATATCTTTGGGTTATGCAGGTCTTTACGAATGTGTAAAATACATGACAGGACATAGTCATACAGATAATGGCGATGGAAAAGAATTTGGGCTTGCAGTTATGAAGAAACTTAATGAAGTATGTAATAAATGGAAAGATGCTGAAAATATTGATTATAGTGTATATGGTACACCAATTGAAGCAACTACCTATAAATTTGCAAAGGCACTTAAGGAACGCTTTGGAGTGATTAAAGGAATTACGGATAGAGATTATATTACAAATTCTTATCATGTTCCTGTATTTGAAGAAATTGATGCTTTTACTAAGTTGAAATTAGAAAGTGAATTCCAAGCTTTAAGTCCTGGAGGTGCGATTTCCTATATTGAGACACCTAATTTAACGAATAATCTTGAAGTCGTTATTGAAGTAATGCAGTTCATTTATGAAAATATAATGTATGCTGAATTAAATACGAAATCTGATTATTGTCAAGAATGTGGTTATACTGGAGAAATTTTAATTGATGATAAACTAGAATGGTATTGTCCAAATTGTGGAAACCGAGATCATGATAAGTTAAACGTTGCAAGACGTACTTGTGGGTATATTGGTTCAAATTTTTGGAATAAGGGTAGAACTCAAGAAATTAAAGAACGAGTTATGCACATTGATAACAAGGATAATTAAGTGAGATATCATAAAATTCGTAAAATGGATATATCTAATGGACCAGGAGTTAGGGTATCTATTTTTATGCAAGGATGCACTTTTAAATGCAAAAATTGTTTTAATCCAGCTACCCATGATTTTGAGGGCGGTACAGAATTTACTGCTGAGACTATTGAAGAAGTTTTACGATTATGTAATGAAAATTATATTGTTGGATTATCCATTTTAGGTGGTGAGCCTATGCATCCTAAAAATATTGAGGGAACAACTTTGCTTGCTAAAGCTTTTAAAGAAAGATACCCAGAGAAAACTATTTGGAGTTGGACGGGATTTTTAATGGATAGAGATTTACGTGGTAAAGAAGTTTTAAATTATTTGGATGTTTTAGTTGATGGACAGTATATAGATGAACTTCATAATCCAACTTTGAAATGGAAAGGTTCTTCTAATCAGCGTGTCATAGATGTACAAGCTTCTTTAAAAAATGATAAAATTATATTATTTGAAAGTGAACTTCAGCAAGTGTGAAGTTTTCTTTTTTTGACATTCATTGACATTTTAATTTTGTAATTGCGTTTTTTAATTTTTACATATATGATATCATAAATAGGAAAGGAGTTAGAGTTTTGAAAAAAATTGGATGTGTGTTATTTATATTGCTTTTTTTGACTACTGGATGTTCGAAAGAGAAGAGCCTTTCTTGTTCTTTGAATGATGGTTATGGAGTTATGACGTTTATTTCAACCTTTGATGTTGATAAAAATGGTTCAGTTTATAAAAAAGGAACGTTTCAATACAACATTGATTTGTCAGGGTATAGCAATTACAACAAAGAGGCTTTAGAAAATCAGGATTTTTGTAGTGTTTTCCAATCTAGTTATAAAGATGGATTCTCAAATTGTGTTTCAACTTTGACAGATACAGGATTGTCTCTTACAGCTGATTTAGATGTTTATAAGTCCTTGTATTCTATGGGGGAATTTGATATTCTAATTTATAAGAATATGGAAGATACAAAAGAATATTTTGAAACTGCTGGATTTACTTGTTCAGAACAGTAAAAAGGGAATGAGAACTCTTTTTTTGTGTGTTTTTATAGCGAATTATTCATTATATTTTATGAATGTAAAATAAGAAATAAAGATATGTTCAGAATATATACAGGTGTTGGTGAAGTAATCCACAAGTGAGATGAATAATGATAATATTGCTGCTTTGGTTAAAGTGTTTTTAAACATATTTTTTTCTTTTTTTAATAAAATTGTAGTATGAATAAATTATATTTAATGAAACATCCTGAGGTATTTCAGGGTAAGAAACATTTGAGTAGTGGCCATAGTTATTTTGAGGGCTGGTATTTTAAGCATACGAATGGAAATGAAAGTATTTCTTTTATTCCGGGAATTCAAATCTCCGAAAATTGCCAAAAAGCTTTTTTACAAGTTATTACAAATACTGCTTCTTATTATGTAGATTATGATATATCTGAATTTCAATTTGAATTAAATCCATTTTTGGTTGCAGTTGGAAATAATACATTTTCAAAAGATAAGATTCATATTGATGTTTTTGATTCTTCTCAAAATCTTCAAATATATGGTGATTTGACTTATTCTGAAAGTAAGACTATTAAGACAAATTTTTTAAATCCAAATATCATGGGGCCTTTTTCTTATATTCCACGAATGGAGTGTAATCATGCAATCCTTAGTATGCGCAATAGAATAGATGGCTTTATAGAAATAAATGAGCAAAATATAGATTTTTCTAATGGTATAGGATATATTGAAAAAGATTGGGGTTATTCTTTTCCGAAATCTTATATTTGGTGTCAAGGAAATAATTTTTTTGACTCAAATGCTAGTTTTATGTTATCTATTGCCGATATTCCTTTTTCTTTTCTTTCCTTTCGTGGACTCATTTGCGTTTTACTCATAGATAATCAAGAGTTTAAGTTTACGACCTATAATAATTCTAAAATCTTAAAATATTCAGTAGAGGACTCTTCTTTTGAAATAACTTTAAAGAAAGGTGCTTATGAATTAAAAATTCAAACTGAAAATGCACCAGGTCATACACTCTTAGCTCCTGTTCATGGTGAAATGAAAAAAGATATTTTAGAAAGTATTACAGCTACTATTACCGTTACTTTAAAAAAACGTGGGCAAACTATTTTTCAAGATACAAGTATAAATTGTGGATTAGAGTTTGTTAAGGAATAAAGCGAAATGTGTTTTATAAATATTTGAGATAATTTGGAAATTTTATTGTTCATAATAAGAATGATTGATTTAATAAATTTAATTTTTTAAGTCAGGTAGTTTTATATGATTAAAAATACGTTTAGTACGACAGATGGAAATAGTATTGTTAGTATTGATCATGTTAAAAATATGACTGTTTTAAAGCGATTACCAAATAAACAAATTTTAGAAGATTTGAAGTGTTAAGATAATGTAAAATTCACTAAAAATTCAGACAAAGTATAATACAATGTGTTCTATTCTAAATAGAATAGGGAGGAATTGTATGAAAACTTTTGAAGAATACAAAGAAAGTCGTACAAAGGAAATAACACGTGACTTAAAATATGCTGTGGCTCAATGTGATGAACCAAATGTGAGTATTCACACCAAGTATAAGCTAAGGAGCTTCATCGAAGCACAAGAAAATATGTTACGAAATATCGATGAAGTTGCAGTAATGGGAATAGGTTCGACTACAAATAGCTTAATTGAACAAATTCAAATTGCATACCAATTGTATCCAGATGAGTATTTTAAAAATCCTGAATCATTTATAACAAATCGTATAATAGGATATACACCAGATGGAAAACGATTAGATCGTACATCTTATGGACAGGCCGAATGTGTCGAGCTTGGGATTACTCTAAATGATTTATCTTTTTTAAAAGATCGTAGACCAGTAGATCAAGAAACAGCCGATATACTACGAAAAAATGTAAATAATATTTTTGGTACAGATATACCATTAAGTGGAGTGGAAGAACAAGCTCTTAAAGCTTATGAAACCAGTGAAGATGAACTATCTAAGGCTGATGCTTATGTTCGTTTAAAAGAACTTCAAAGAAATTCAGGAAAATTAAAAAATGGAGGAACTTATTTCTTTTTAGCTGATGACCAAAAGTATCAAGAATCAAAAGCTATGTGTTCAGGTAGACAAATTTAGTAATAATCTAGTTTTTTAAAATCTATTGATAGAGATGCTGTATGTTGTCATCTCTTCTTCTTTATTTACTAAAAAATAAATACTTTATGGAATCAAACAAAAAATAAATATATCAAAATCGAAAGTAAAATTTTTGCTATTTTTTAAGAAAGTAAGTTTCAGGATTTATAACCTGATTCTTTTTCTTTAAAAAGCTATATTTAGAAATGTTTATGAAGAAAAAGTGGTTTACAATTAATGGTAACAATGTTAAAATAACTCATGAGAAAGAAATTTCTCCTTGCTTTTCACTTGATGAGAAGCCATTAGACCATAAGGAGGTGTAGAAAATGAACAAATACGAAATTATGTTTATTGTAAAAGCTACTATGGAAAGTGCTGATGTAAAGAAAACAGCTGAAACTTTTAAAAAATTAGTAACTGATTTAAATGGTAAAGTAGCAGAATACAAAGAACTTGGTGAAAAGAAACTTGCTTATCCAGTTAAAAAAGAAGTTCATGGATATTATTATGTTATGCAAGTTGAAGCTGATAAAGCTTGTGTACAAGAATTTGACCGTAAAATTCGTTTAGATGAAAATGTTTTAAGACATTTAATCATTCGTCAAGAAGAGGAGTAATATTATATGAATAAGGTAATTTTAATTGGTAGACTTGCTAGAGATCCTGAAATGAGAACAACTGGAAGTGGTGTATCTATGACACGTTTTACAGTTGCTGTTTCACGGCCTATTAATCCACAAAATGCAAATGGACAACCTCAAACTGATTTTATTAGTTGTATTGCTTGGCGTCGTCAAGCTGAAAATATTGCTAAATATTGTAGTAAAGGTTCTCAAGTTGCAGTGGACGGTAGAATTCAAACTGGTTCTTTTGATGGTCAAGATGGTCAAAAACATTATACTACTGATATTGTAGCGGATAATGTTACTTTTCTTGGATCTCGTGGAACAACAGAGAGTTCTTCTTATGGAGCTCCGACATTCCCAGAGAGCAGTGCTAGCTATTCCCAATCAATGCCTACATATAATGAACCTCAATCGATGCCATCAACAGATGTTACAGATGATCCATTTAAAGATTTTGGAGAAGAAATTGCTTTATCTGATGATGACTTACCATTCTAAGAAAGGAGAGTTTATTTATGGCAGAATTTAGAAGAAAAAAGAAAAAAATATGTCAAATGTGTGCTGGAAAAAGCGTTGACTATAAAGATGTTATGATTGTTAATAAATATATTAGTGATAAAGGAAAAATCTTACCTCGTCGTATGACAGGGGCTTGCGCTAAGCATCAAAGACACATTGCAGAGCAAATTAAGTATGCTAGATTTATGGCTTTAATACCATATGTAAAATAAGAAACGCTTTTCAAAAGTGTTTTTTTCTGCTAAAATTTGGTTAGTGATTAGTATGATAAGAAAAGATGGATATTTTGTTTTAGATGGTCAAAAAAGCTTTTTTAAAGATAATCCTTATATTGGTTGTGTTTGGTTTCATATTGAACAGAAGGAATATATGTTTAAATACTGTGGAGCAAAATTTTGTTATAATGAACTTTTTTATGAGCGGGTTGCACGTGCTTTAAATATTCCTACAGTACATTATGATTTGGCAAAGTTAAGAAAAGAGACAGGTGTCATAACAGAATCTTTTAATCCAAATCATTGTAAAGAAGTTTCTTTAAAAGAAATTCTAGAAAAGTTTTATGATGAAGTAGTTATTTCTAATATTACAGATTTTCCTAATGCTTTTTTTATAGAAAATACTTTTAATTTAGAGGATGTTTGGCAGGCCTTAGTTTATTATTATAGAGATTACGACAAAAGTAAGCAAAATAGAATTGTTTCTAAACTTATGAGCCAATTGGTTGATTCATTTATCTTGCAAATTTGTACGGGTAACCCTGATATGCATTTTTTAAATGTGGTTGTTCTTGATGGAGAAGAGCCAGAGCTAGCTCCAAATTTCGATTATGGACGAGGTGGCAGTATCTTTTCTGATGATTCTATGTATGTGTTTCAAGTTGCGCCTTTGCGTTTTTCAGACCATAATAGTGCAAAAACTACGATTCAAGCCTTTTTAGGGACATCATCAGAGGAGTTTCGACAACACTTTATTGATAAAGTTAGTCTTATGCCTTCTTTTGATTCAGTAATTTCGTCGATTGAAATGCAAACCGAAGTTCCTGTTCCAAATGATGTTAAAGAATTTCTTTTTACTCGGTATAATGACGAACAAGAAAATATCAAAAAAATTATTCATGAGTTTCAAAATGCAAATGGAATAAAAAGGTAGGGTAGAATATTTATTAATATTTTACCTTTTTTCTATTCTTTGTTATAATAAGTACGTTATTAAAGAGGAGGTAACTCATGAAAGTAATATTACTGAAAGATGTAAAAGGTCAAGGGAAAAAAGATCAGATTATCGATGTTAGTGATGGTTATGCTAATAATTTTTTAATTAAACAAGGGCTTGCTGTTCCTGAAACTAAAAAAAGTAGGGAAGTGCTTGATAAAACTTTGTTAGATAGGCATTTAGAAGAAGAAGCATTAGTTTCCGAGTTACAAGAAGTTGCAAAGAAAATTGGGAAGGAAAAAATTTCTTTTTCTGTAAAAACGGGAAAAGATGATAGAGTTTTTGGTGTTGTATCAACAAAGCAAATTAGTGATGAATTAAAAAAACTTGGATATTCTGTTGATAAGAAGAATATTAAAATAGATCATACTTTAGATTCATTAGGGGTACATGAAGTTATTTTAGAGCTTCATAAAAGGGTGATAGTTCCTATTAAAATTAATTTAGTAAAGTAGGTGGTTTTAAATGGCTGCAAGAGTAATGCCACAGAATGTTGAAGCAGAAATGAGTGTTTTAGGAGTGCCTTTTTTAAATCCTCATGCACTTGAAAAGATTATGGAAAATATTACAGAAGATATGTTTTTTGTTGATTCACATAAAAAAATATTTTCAGCTCTTGTAAGTCTTTACAAAGCATCTATTCCTATTGATATTACAACTGTAAAAAATGAATTAGATAAACAGAAGAATTTGACTGCTGTTGGAGGGCTTGAATATTTATCAGAGATTGTAGATAGTGTTGTTACAAGTGCCAATCTAGATTATTATATGGATATTGTAAAAGATAAGGCTACAAGACGCAAGCTTATTGATACGGCGACTGATATTGTTACGAATGCTTATGATGAAGAGGAGGCTCTAACGAGTTTGCTTGATCAGTCTGAGAGGAAAATATCAGATGTTGTACGTATGCGTCAAACTAGTGAATTTAAAACCATTGCCGAGGCTTTAAAAGAAGCACATGAAAATCTAGAAAAGTTGAGTCAAAATCGTAATATTATTAATGGCGTGCCATCTGGATTTACTGATTTGGATAAAGAAACCAGTGGATTTCATGCGGGTGAGCTTATTATATTAGCTGCGCGTCCTGGTATGGGAAAAACTACTTTTGCTCTTAATGTTGCGGTAAATGCTGCAATGAAAATGGATAAAGCAGTAGCTATTTTTAACTTAGAGATGAGTTCAGAACAGATTGTAAATCAAATGCTTAGTTCTGTTGGTCAAATTGAAAGAGAAAAATTAAAAACAGGTATGCTTAGTGATAACGACTGGAAACGTTATACCGAAGCAATGAGTGAACTTGCTGATACAAATATATATATTGAAGATAATGCATCAATTACTTCTCCTGAAATTAAAGCAAAGTGTCGACGACTTGCATCTAGTTCTAAAGGACTTGGTCTTGTTATTATTGACTACTTGCAGTTAGTTACGACTGGGGGACGAGTAGAATCTAGACAAGTAGAGGTATCAGAAATTTCTCGTTCCTTTAAAACTATGGCTATGGAACTTAAAGTTCCAGTAATTGCCCTTGCTCAGTTATCTCGTAATGCAGAACGTCGTGAATCGAATCAGCCTAAACTTGCTGATTTGCGTGAGTCCGGTTCTATTGAACAGGATGCCGATTTAGTACTTTTTGTTAATCGTCAAGATTATTTTGAAGCAAAAACAGCTGATAATAAGTTGACTATTGTACCAGCAGAAATTATTATTGCGAAGCATCGTCGAGGAAGTACAGGCTTAATTCAGGTGTTATTTGAATTAAATAAAAGTTGCTTTAAAAATTATACGCCTATTGATGAAAACTCATTTTAGGAAAGGTGAATTATGAAAAAGGATAAAATTATAGTTGGGATTGTATGTGTAGTTTTGGTTTTATCATTTATTATGCAAGGGTTTCATTCTCGTGTGAGTCCCGCGCAAAACGTATTTCAAGTGTATCTAAATGGTGAAAAGATTGGTTTAGTTGATGATAAAGAAGAACTTCTAAATTTGATTAATGAAGAGCAGCAAGAAATTCGTGCTTCTTATCATGTTAATCAGGTTTATCCACCAAATGGTTTTGATATTGAGGAGTATGTCACTTATAATGAAAAAATAGCTTCTGCAAATAATATTTATCAGAAAATAAAAGAAAAAAGTGATTTTACTGTAGAAGGCTATGTAGTGACTATTACGACTCCAGCAAATGAAAATGAAGAAGAAAAAGTAACCTATATCTATGTTTTAGATGAAGATGTTTATAAAGAAGCTGAATATCGTTTTGTAACAACTTTTGTAGACGAAGCGGAGTATCAAGCATACATTAATCATACGCAGGCTGAGATAAAGGATGTTGGTTCAATTATTAAACATATGGAATTTGAAGAAAAAATATCGATCAAAAAAGCTTTTATTTCAACAAAGGAACATATTTTTACAGATGCATCTACGCTTACTCAATATTTACTTTATGGAACGACTGAACCTACGCAAAGCTATATTGTAGAGCAAGGAGATACACTTCAAACGATTGCTAATAATAGTAAATTAAATGTTCGAGAATTACTGATTGCTAATCCTAGATTTCGTGTCGAAAATACGATATTGGCTGTTGGTGACAAAATTTATAATAGTGTTATTAATCCTGTTCTTACGCTTTATCAAGAAGTTCGTGTTACAGAAGATGTTGAACAAGCTTTCACTAAGACTACGGTGGTGGATGAATCTCTACCTTATAATTCTAGTAAAATTACGCAGACGGGTGTTACTGGACTTGAACGTATCACTCAAGAGTTACGTGTAGTAAATGGAGAACGTACGCAAGATACAAACCTTATTAGTAGTGTAACAATACGTGCGAGTATTGATGAAATTACATCTGTTGGGCCTAAATATGTTTCTCAAAGTCCTAGTGGCGGAGGAAATGGTGGGATGATTTCAACTGGTCTTGACTGGGGATGGCCAACGAAAACACCTTATGTTATTACAACAAATTATGAATGGCGTTGGGGGTCTTTCCATAATGCTTTAGATATTTCTGGTACAGGTTTTGGTTCACCAATCTATGCTGCTCGAGGAGGCACAGTAGTTGGTGTATATACTTCTTGTGCTAATTATGGATGGTATGGAAATAGTTGTGGTGGAACTTATGGAAACTATGTTGTTTTGCAGCATGAAAATAATTTTTATACTTTATATGCACATTTGAAAAGTGATATAAATGTATCGGTTGGCTCAAAGGTTTCTCGTGGACAAGTTATTGGTTCCATGGGTAGTAGTGGTTCTTCGACTGGAGCCCACTTACATTTTGGGCTTTCTAGAGGAAATCCAATGCATGGTGGGACTTGGTATAGTCCTTGGAGTTTGTATCGATGAGGGCGGTAGTACTGGCAAGTGGATCTGAAGGGAATTCCACTTTCTTTTCGCATAATGATACAAAAATTTTGTTTGATATAGGTAAAAATGCTAAGTATATTAAAGACCATTTAAAGGAAATTGGTGAAGATGCTAGTTGCATTGATGCGATTGTTATTAGTCATACGCATGATGATCATGTTAGTGCACTTCGAGTATTTCTTAAAAGTAATCATCCTCAGGTTTATGTTACGGAAAAACAATTTTATGATTTAGAATGTTTGAAAGATTATGATAATGTTGTTATTTATGATGATGATTTTTATATTAATCAAACTCATATTACAACAATTCGAACGAGTCATGATGTTAGTGACTCTAGAAATTTTGTAGTTACAGCTGGAGATCAAAAGCTTGTATATTTAACAGATACAGGATATTTAAATCGTAAATACTTTCCCATTTTAGAGAATGCTGACTACTACTTGATGGAAAGTAATCATGATATCGAAATGTTGATGGAGGGACCTTATCCAAAGTGGCTTAAGCAAAGGGTTTTAGGGACGCTTGGGCATTTGTCTAATAAAGATAGTAGTTTTTATTTAACGAAGCTTGTTGGTGAAAGAACGAAGAAAATTATCTTGATGCATTTGTCGCATACGAATAATACGGAAGAGAAAGCACTTATGATGCTCGAAGAAACATTTTCTGATTATGGTTTGCTGCTTCCGCTGGTTTGCTGTGCGAAACAAAATGAGATTACGAGGGTTGTAGATGATAAAGATATTGTGTGTGGGTAAAATAAAAGAAAAATATTTGAGTGATTTTATTGCTGATTATCAAAAAAGAATTTCTAAATATCATGAAGTTAAGATTATTGAAGTGAAAGATGATGCTTCTATATTAAAAGAAAGAGATTCTTTGACTAAGTATATCGGGTCGCGTGACTATGTTGTAACTCTGGAGATTGAAGGCAAACCTTTAACAAGTGAAGAATTTGCTACAAAGCTTGATAAGACTTTTATTAATTATCCAGTAGTTACTTTTGTAATTGGTAGTTCCCTTGGACTTCATGAAGATATAAAAAAACGCAGTAATTTTGCTTTACCTTTTTCAGCTATGACGTTTCCACACGGTGTTTTTCGAGGTATGCTATTGGAACAAATTTATCGAGCTTTTAAAATTTTAAACAATGAGAGTTATCATAAGTAAGAGAACTCTTTTTTCATTAGAGAAACAGTAGAAATTTTTTATTACTACATAATTTAAAAAGGTATTATGTTGCAAAAGGTTTTGGAAATATATTTCCAAAACTTGACTGAATTGCAAATTGAGTTTATGATTATATAAGAGGTGAGAATTTATGATAGAAAGAACAGAATATCTTGAAGAGTTAAAAAGATGGAAAGATAAAGATTTGATTAAAGTTATAACGGGTATTAGAAGATGTGGCAAATCTACATTGTTTGAATTGTTTATAAATTATTTAAAAGAAACTGGTATAAACGATAATCAAATAATAAAAATAAATTTAGAAGATGCAGATTATCAATTTGAATCTTATAAAGAACTTTATGATTTTTTAAATAAAAAAATAAATTCTAAAAAGCAATATTATGTATTTTTAGATGAAGTTCAAAATGTAAATGAATTTCAAAAAGCTGTTGATAGTTTATATATCAAAAAAAATGTTGATGTTTATATAACAGGCTCTAATGCATACTTACTATCAGGTGAACTTGCTACATTGTTGTCAGGGAGATATATAGAGATAAAAATGCTACCATTATCTTTTAGAGAATATACAACTGCATTTGAAGGTAATCATAATTATCATCAATTATTTTTAGATTATATGAGAAATGGTGGTATGCCAGGAAATATAAACATATTAAAAACAAATCCAAACGATTTAGATAAATATCTTGACGGAATCTTTTCTACTATTGTTTATAAAGATATTATGGCTCGAAATAATATAACTGATAAAATGTTACTTGAAAGTGTAGTAAAATTTATATTTGATAGTATAGGAAGTCCTGTATCTGTGAAGAAAATAAGCGATACTTTAACAAGTAAAGGAAAATCTACCAGTAATCATACTGTTGAAAATTATATTAATGCTATGCTGGAAAGTTTTTTAATATATAAATCAGAAAGATTTGATGTTAAAGGTAAGAACTTGTTAGTTAGAGATTACAAATATTATGTAGTTGATACAGGCTTAAGAAGCTATTTGCTTGGAAAAAAAGCTGACAGTGATATGGGACATATATTAGAAAATATAGTGTATCTTGAACTACTTAGACGAGGATATAAAGTCTATGTTGGTAAAGTAGGCGATTTGGAAGTTGATTTTGTAGCTGAAAATAGATCAGGGCTAAAGTATTACCAAGTTGCTTTAACAGTTAGAGATGAAAAGGTACTAGAAAGAGAATTAAAGTCATTACAAAAAACAGGAGATCATTATCCTAAAATATTATTAACTTTAGATATGGATTTAGATGCGGATTATGATGGAATAACGAAAAAAAATGTTGTAGACTGGTTATTAAGCAAAGAATGATTCATAAGATACTAAGTAATTTCAAATATAATGGATATTTATAAAAATATTTGTTAACTTTAAATAAGATATATTTGTATAAGATAATTTCTTTGATTTTTTGACATTTTCTGTGGTGTTTGTTAAAATTTGTTTATGGTTAGTGAGGTAGTATAATGATTGAAATTGGAAATAGTTGGGATGAAAAGTTAAAGCTTATTTGGGAAAGTGAAGGCTTTCAAAAATTTTTAGAAATGATAAACCATGAATATTTAATGAATACGGTTTTCCCTCCTCGTAATTATATTTTTAATGCGCTTAAATTAACTCCATTTGAGAAAGTTAAGGTTGTTATTATGGGACAAGATCCTTATCACGGTGAGGGTGAAGCTCATGGACTTTCTTTTTCGGTTCAAAAAGGGATTAAAGTTCCGCCATCATTACAAAATATTTATAAGGAATTAAATTCTGATTTAGGTATACCTATTCGCCAAGATGGTGATTTGTCTGGTTGGGCACGCGAAGGTGTACTTTTGTTAAATGCTGTTTTAACTGTTGAAAAAGATAAACCGGCATCTCATAGAAATCTTGGTTGGGAAAGACTTACAGATTATATTATAAAAATTGTGAATCAAAAGGAAGAACCAGTGGTATTTATTCTTTGGGGAAATTTTGCTAAAGAAAAAATGAAATATATTACAAATCCTAAGCATTTTGTTATTACATCTCCTCATCCTAGTCCTTTTTCGGCAAGAAATGGTTTTTTTGGAAGTAGGCCATTTTCTCGATGTAACGATTTTTTAGTTAATCATGGAATAACACCTATTGACTGGGGACGAGTAGAATAAATAATAGTGTATATTGTTGTATTAAAAAAAGCCTAATGGCTATAATTTAAAATCTTCAATATCTGTGTCAGTCATATCCTTTCTGTCAAAGAAAGGCTTTATTTTTACTTTATGAATTTTTGCGATTAAGTTATTAGGAAATTTTCTAATGTAGGCATTTAATATATTTGTTTGTTTGTTGTAATAAGAAATTCCAGCGGTTAGCTTTTGGTTAACTTTTTTAAAATCTTCCATGATTTGAATCATGTTTTCATTTTTATTTAATTCTAAATTGTCATTAAATAAGTTTGTGATAATCATTTCTGCTTCTTTTAGTTTTCTTTCTAAATCAAAATTACTATTTTTTTCATTTTTTAATTTTGTAAATTCTTTTAAATAATCTTTTTTGGTTTTTAATTGATTTTTTAAAACGTCTTCAGTTCGTAATATAATATCATATTTTGTTCTTAAATCTTCATCAATTAATCCTTCTACATGTTCTATTTTTGTATTACCAAATTGTAGTTTGTTGAAAATTGCAATGTATGCAATTAAGATTATTCCAATTACTGCAATAGCTATTAAAACAATTATCCAAATTTCCATATTTATTCGCCTCTATTCTGGAAATATTGTAACATAGTTTTTTTTAGATTACAATTTTGTTAAAATAAAAAGTGAGGTTATGGAAATGAATTATATTGTTACAAGAATTGTTGTTGGCGAACTTCATACAAATTGTTATGTTGTGGTAAACTCTAAAAAAGAAGCTCTTATTATTGATCCTGGAGATGAAGCTGGTAAAATTATAGAAGCTGCTTCTTCTTATAAAATTGTTGGTATTTTGGTAACACATTTTCATTTTGATCATATTGGGGCTTTAGAGGAACTTGAATATTATTTTTCTTTAAAGGCAAATCAAAAATGCGATAATTTTGTTTATGAAGTTATAGAAACAAAAGGACATACGGAAGATTCTATTAGTTTTTATTTTCCAAGTATTGGGTCTATATTTGTTGGAGATTTTATTTTCCGTCATGGGATTGGTCGAATGGATTTAGGTGGGAATGCTAAAGATATGAAAAAATCGATACAATCTTTTTGCAACCGATTTTCTAATGATCTTATCATATATCCTGGGCATGGCAGTGATACAACTTATGTGGAAGAATTTCCATTTTTAAAGTATTATGAAAAAACACTTTGATTTTAATCAAAAGTGTCAGAGTAATCAACATTATAATTGATTTTTTCATCAAATTCTACAAAATTTACATATAGCATTCTTATTAACCACCAATTTCCACTAGAAGGGTCTGATAAAATTAAGTGATCTCTTCCTGATTCTTCAATGGTTCCTGTATAAATTTTATCTCGCCATTCGTTAGAATCTGGGTAAGATGCATAAACTTTTACTAGCTTGCCCTTATTTAATCTTAAAATATTTTCGATTAAACTTTGTTCTAATGTTAGTGGACTACTATTTACATTTCCTGGAGGAGATATTACTTTGTTTGGATTCCCTGCATTAGGAAATGTTGGATTATTGAAAAAACTTCCGTTCATATTTTCACCTCTCTACAGTTTATGAATGTTGCAAATCATTTAGAAGTCCGTTATAATTAGTTCGGAATAGAGGGATACTATGGATTTTAAGAAAATTCAAGAAGTTATTCAAAAAAAAGATTTGTTTCCAAGAATAGTTATGCTTGTTTTTGGAGTTTTACTGCTTGCATTAAATTATAATTTATTTTTATTGCCCAATCATTTAGTTATTGGTGGGACTACTGGACTATCCATTGTTCTTGAAAGTTTATTTGGATGGAATCCTAATGTTGTTTTATATATTTTTACTGCTATTTTAATGATTGTTAGTTTTTTATTTTTAGGAGCTAAACAGACAAGTGCTTCTATTGTAGGCAGTATTTTATATCCCTTTTTTGTTACATTGACTTCTCCTCTTGCAACATTGTTACAACAATATATTCATTTTGATAATGTTATCCTTCTTATTTTAGCAGTTGGTTTCTTATTTGGGGTAGCAAATGGAATTATTTATAAGGTTGGTTTTGATACGGGTGGTTCGGATATCATTATGAGAATTCTTCATAAATATTTCCATATGCCAGAAGGAAAAAGCTCTTTTGTTACACAAATTCTTATTATTTTATTTGGTGGTCTTGTATTTGGAGTTAATAATTTGATTTATGCTCTTCTTATTTTAATTATTTATACTACAATTGTTGATAAAATTATTATTGGTATTTCGGACTCTAAATTATTTTTTATTTATACGAAGCACTTTGAGACGGTTGAAAAATATATTTTAAATGAATTACATACAGGAGTAACTATTTTGGAAACAGAAGGAGGATACACAAAAGAAAAAAATAATTTATTAATGTGTGTTGTTCCAAATAAAGATTATTATTTGTTTAAAGAAGTGGTATTAGAAATTGATCCACATGCTTTTTTGATTATTAATGATTGTTATGAAGTTCGAGGCGGGATGAAAAGGCAAAATGTTTTGTTTCATTAATTAAACATAGTTTAACTAAAAATTATGTTTTTTTTGAGCCTAAATTTACCATTTATATAAAATATAAAGTATGATATAATGAAGACCAAGATAAGAGGTGGAAGTAAAGTGAAGTTAATTAAGGTAGAACATGCCTATAAAGTTTATAAGAATGGTACTACCGCGGTTGCTGATTTAAGTGTGACGATTGACAAAGGCGAGTTTGTTTTTGTAATTGGAACTACTGGTTCTGGAAAATCGACATTTATAAAAATGCTATATCGAGAAGAAAAACCTACGAAAGGTAGTGTAATCGTTGGTGGAATTGATGTTGCGAGATTACGTAATTCTAAAGTATATAAATTAAGACGAAAGTTAGGAGTTGTATTCCAAGATTTTAAATTATTGCCAAAGCTTACGATATATGAAAATGTGGCTTTTGCTTTGGAAATTTTGGGACTTCCAAATGATGAAATTCGTCCGAAGGTTTTAAAGGCAATTGAAGCAGTGGGTCTTAAAGAAAAGGTAAGAAATTTGCCAAGTGAATTGTCTGGTGGAGAACAACAACGTGTTGCTATTGCTAGAGCGATTGTAAATGATCCTAAATTGCTTATTTGTGATGAACCTACTGGAAATTTAGATCCTGATACTTCAAAAGAAATTATGGGTATTCTTAATAGTATTAATAAAGAACTTGGAACAACTATTATAATGGCAACTCATGATAAAGAACTTGTTAATAAAATGAAAAAGCGAGTACTTGTGATTGAAAATGGAGTTCTTGCAAGTGATACGAAGAAAGGAAGTTATAAAGTACATGAGAATGTTAAGAATTCTAAGTAGAAATATTCGTGATTCTTTTAAAAGTGTATTCCGTAATTTTTCTTTGTCAATGGCTTCTATTTTGTGTACAACAATCACATTGATTTTGGTAGCCATCTCATTATTTTTATCATATAATGTGCGTGAGGTTACCTCGAGACTTGAAAGAGAACTTACGATTGTAGTATATTTAAAAAAAGAAACAACAGAAATTGAAAAACAGAGACTTTTAGACAATTTGACAACGATGCCAACCGTTGCGAGTCATACATTAAAATCAAAAGATGAGTGGATGGCAGAGATGAAAAAGGATAGCGATACTCTAAAAGTTACGCTTGAATATTTGGAAGATAATCCTCTTTTGGATTCTGTTATAGTTACAGTGAATGATGTTAAAGATTTAAAAGAAACAGCGGATAAATTGCGTACTTATTCGTTTGTGAGTAGTGCTGAGTTTGGCGAAGGAATGGTTGAAAATATCATTGGTATATTTGATGCGATTAGTGTTGGAACATTTGGCGCGGTTATAGCTTTGGTTTTAGTTACATCATTTTTAATTAGTAATACGATTAAATTGACTATTTTTTCTAGAAAAACAGAAATAGAAATTATGAGGCTTGTAGGGGCAAGTAACCATTCTATTCGTTTACCTTTTATTTTTGAAGGTTTTATTCTAGGTGTCCTTGGAAGTATTGTACCAATTCTTTTAAGTATTTATGGTTACACAATCTTATTTAATAAAACAGGTGGATATGTTTTCACTAAAATTATTACGCTTGTCGAGCCATTCCCATTTGTGTTTGCAGTCTCTGGTATTTTAATATTAATTGGTTCTTTAGTCGGAATGTTTGGTTCTTGGAGAGCAGTTAGAAAGTATTTGAAGATATGATGAAAAAATATATTGGAATTGCTGTAACTTTCCTGTTCTTATTTCTTCCTACAGTAAATGCTTCAAATAAACAAACACTCGGAGAGTTGAAACAAGAATATCAAAATAAATTGAATGAAAAAGCAGCAAATGATAGTAAGACGCAGGCGGCTAAGGATGAAATAGCTCGTAATGAAGCTGCGGTGAGGCAAGCGGAGGCTGATATTCATGAGGCCGAAGCACAGCAACAGAAAGTAGAACTAGATATTGATGAATCAAATAGAAAAATTGAGGAATCAAATAAGAAAATTGAAGAATCAGAAAAAAAGATTGTTGAATTAAAAAATGAAGTTCAAAGTTTGCTTTTATATCTTCAACAAATGAGAAGTGAAAATGCTTATGTTGAATATGTTAGTGGTGCTTCTACTATTACCGATATGATTATGCGAATTGCAACGATTGAGCAAGTGACTGACTATATTCAAGGAAATATGGATGCGTTGGAAGCTGAAATCAAAGCTTTGGAAGAAGAAGTGCAGGCTTTAGAGGCTGAGAAAAAACGTAATGAAGAATTAAGAGCTGAATTAATTGAAAAGCAAAGACAATTAGAAATTCAAGCGGCTAAATATAAGCAAGTAATTCAGTCAAAGTATAATGATATTGCTAGTTATGATAAATATGCATTGGATATTAATACCCAGGTAAAGTCTTTAAAAACAAAACTAGATGCAGCGGAAAAGAATTGTGCAAAGTATGCTTCAAGTAAAGGGGACTCCGCGATTATTAGCGAAGACTGTATTGAGAAAAGATCTGACGGAACAGTTATTATTGAAAATAGTGAATGGTTAAAACCCTTAAATTCAGGAATTATTACTAGTGAAGTTGCTTACCGATGGGGAAGTTATCACAATGCTCTTGATATCGGTGGTAATGCTGAGGGTACACCTGTATATGCTGCGGCTGCTGGAGTTGTTTCAGGTAAAATTGATCGTTATAGTTGTGGGGGAAATATGCTTTATATTGATGTTACAGTAAATGGTCAAGCATATACAACTTATTATTATCATCTACTTAGGTTTAATGTTAATGTAGGTGATATTGTGACACAAGACACGATTATTGGTTATGTTGGTGGATATACGACAGCTAGTGCCTATGGTGGTTATGATAATTGTTCAACTGGACCTCATTTGCATTTTGGAGTAGCACGTGGTTATTATAATGGTTATTCTGTACCAAGTTCAAATGTAATCGTGCCACCTGGATTTCCAAATCAATATATGTGGAGATTCTATTCTAGAAATCAAATGTATGTAGGTTAAAATATTTTTAATTATTTTAGATTGTTGGCAAAGCATTATTGTCAGCAATTTTTTTTAAATTTGTTGTTGATTGACAAACTTACTCAATATGATAGAATATATGACTAAAAGGGAGAGATGCTATGTATCCAGATGAAATTACAAAGATAAAAAGATTATTGAAACAAAGAAATTTAGAACATTTACAATGCGAATCACTTTTCAAAAGGTCGTATGCTCAAGTATTAGAAATTTTGAATTTACCATATTGGAAAGAGACAGACCAAGAAGGAAATTTAATTTTTAAAGATCTATTAACTCCAAATATATGGAATAGTAATTCAAAGCAAGTCGAAGCAATATTAGAGTTGCCATATTGGACAGAGACAGACCAAGAAGGGAATTTAATCTTTAAAGATTTATTAACCCCAACAATTTAGCATAGTAATGTTGACCAAATCAAAGCAATATTAGACTTATCTTATTGGATGGATACAGATAAAAAAGGGAATTTAATCTTTAAAGACTTATTAACTCCAAATATTTGGAGTAGTAATTCAAAGCAAGTCGAAGCAATATTAGACTTATCTTATTGGACAGAGACAGACAAAGAAGGAAATTTAATCTTTAAAGATTTATTAACCCCAACAATTTGGAAATGTAATGTTAAGCAAATTAAAGCAATATTAGGCTTATCCTATTGGACAAAGACAGACAAAGAAGGGAATTTAATCTTTAAAAACTTATTAACTCCAAATATTTGGAATAGTAGTTCAGAGCAAGTCAAAGCAATATTAGAATTATCCTATTGGACCAAGACAGACAAAGAAGGAAATTTAATCTTTAAAAACTTATTAACTCCAAATATTTGGAGTAGTAATGTTAATCAAGTCAAAGCAATATTAGACTTATCCTATTGGAAAGATACAGATAAAGATGGGAATTTAATTTATAAAGATTTATTAACCCCAACAATTTGGAGTAGTAATGCTGATCAGATTCAAGCAATATTAGACTTACCATATTGGAATGTCCCAATATATAAACACTTATTAACGCCTAGTATTTGGAGTATAAAGCCAAAACGAATAACAGAGTGTATAGAGACATTAGAAGCCTATGGCTTAGAACGATTTATTAGCTCTAGTATTTTGAAAAAATCAAAAAAGCAAATAATTGCATTAATTAGTTATTTAATAGATAAAAATATACTAATTGTAATAGAGGAAAAATTAAATCTAATATTTAATATGGCGCCTTGTGTTATGAAGGAAAAATATAATATTAATTTAAAAGATTTAGTAGAAAAATATAAAGAGGAAAAACCGTTAAAGTTATGTTTGTGTTAGAAAAATATTTAGAAAAAGATGATATAGAACAAATTTTAGATACATTTGATTCTAGTTTGTTAGAAAAATTGAATCATGAAAATTTACTTAAGATTCTTAATTATTTATTAGAACAAAAAATATCATTTTGGAGAGATATATTAATCTATTATTTAGATCTTTGCTTATTAGACGCGAAGGATTTTATTGATAAATTTGAGAAGTTAAAAGAAAAATATAGTATCGAAGCAATTGAAGAAGACTTATCTGTATTAGAAAAAATGAATATATAAAAAGAAAGAAAATATTTTTTATCTTTCTTTTTTTGGTTCCTTTTTATATAATAGATTCGGTGGTTTTATGACTTTTTCAACAAAACTTAAAGATGAAATTTGCTCTATGTCAATAAATCGCTTAGAGATTGTTAGTGAACTTTCGGCGATTATTCGGTTTGATGCTACAATTCAAGCAGAACGTATTGTTTTGACTTTTGAAAATGGCAGTGTTGCAAGACGTGTTTTTCGAGATATTAAAAGTTTATTTAATATAGTTCCACATATTATTATAAGAAATCAAAAACGTTTACGAACGAAGCAAATTTATATTTTAGAAATTAAAGAATCTGCTGTAGAAATTTTAAATTCTTTGAATATTTGGAAGAATGGCTCTTATTTGGAGATGCTACGAGAGGCATTGTCTACACCTGAAGAGATGGCATCTTTTGTGCGAGGAGCTTTTTTAGTTGTTGGTTCTCTTAGTGATCCTTCGATGAGTGGATATCATTTAGAGTATGTAATTTCGAGAAGACAAGATGCTATTTTCTTAAATGAATTATTACATGAAATGAAATTTGAAAGTAAGATTTTAGAAAGAAATAACAAATTTATGGTGTATTTAAAAAGTGCAGAAGAAATAAGTGATATGATACGTTTATTTCAAGCTCCTCAAAGTTTATTTTATTTTGAAGATATTCGGATTTATCGGGATCATAAAAATATGGTAAATCGTTTAAATAATTGCGAGCTTGCTAATCAGGAAAAAACGACTTCTACTGGGCTTCGGCAATTAGCTGATATTGCATATTTAAAAGAAAATGATTTAGAAGGATTATTGGATGAGAAAGTTCAATTAGTAATGGAATATAGGCTTAAATATCCAGAGAGTTCTTTTCAGGAACTTGCTGATATTATCACCTTGGAAACCGATTATAAAATAGGGAAAAGTGGTATAAATCATCATTTTATTAAAATCAAGAAATTAGTAGAACAACATAAATCTATAGAAAATAAAAATGTTTGATATGGAATCAAACACTTTATAAAATATTATCTATGATACCGTAATTAAGAGCTTCTTCACTTGATAAATAGTGGTCTCTATCGGTATCTTTTTCAATTTGTTTTAATTGTTTTCCTGTATTAGAAGCTAATATTTTGTTTAGCTTTTCTTTCATTTTTAAGATTCTTTCACAAGCTATTTTCATGTCACTTGCTTGTCCTTCCATTCCACCTAATGGTTGATGAATCATAACATCAGCATTTTTTAGGGCACATCGTTTTCCTTTAGCTCCGCTAGAAAGAAGGAAAGCTGCCATGGAAGCTGCCATACCGACACATATGGTTTTGACGTCACTTTTTATATAATTCATCGTGTCATAAATGGCCATGCCGCTTGTTACAGAACCGCCAGGACTATTGATATATAAATAAATATCCTCATTACTTTTCGCGTCTAAATATAGAAGTTCACTTATAATTAGATTAGCCATGGTATCATTAATCTCGCCTGTTAAAAAGATAATTCTATCTTCTAGCATTCTAGAATATAAATCGTAAGATACTTCTCTATTATTTGCTTTTTCTAATACTGTTGGTATAATCATATTTTTTCACCTAATACTATCATAGTAAGATTTTGGAAAAACTATTCAAAAAAATAAAAAGTTATGTTAAAATTGTTTTTAGAATAAAGGAGTTAGTGATGCTATGCAAACTGTTACTGTTACATGTAGTGGTTCAAAGGAAGTATTTTCCAATGGTGTAACTTATTATGAAGTGGCTCAAAAATTTGGTATTCTAGATGCTTTAGCTGTTCAAATAGGAAATGAAGTTGACTCTTTAGATTCAAAAATACTTAAGAATGTTGATGTGAATTTTTTAAATGTTACAACGTTAACAGGTTATAAAATTTATCAATCGGCTTTAAAGTTTTTATTTTATGTAGCTGTTACGGAAGTTATTCCAGATGCAGAATGCCATTTTTTACATAGTGTACCCAAAGGTATTTTATGTGAAATTGAAAGTGTTCATAATTTTACAAGTGATGATGTATCACGTATTAAAGGAAAAATGGCTCAGCTTGTGAATGAAAAACACCGTTTTTTAAAATATAATTTGAATATAAAAGAAGCTTATCAATATTTAATGCAAAAAGGTGAAGAAGAAAAGGCTTATAATTTACAGTCTATGACTCATGATATTGTGACAATGTATCGTTTAAAAAATAAGTTGAATTATTTTTATACATTGATGCCATATGACACGTCTGTGATTGATCGTTTTGAGTTGGTTTTCTTAGGAAGAAATCGTATTGTTCTTGTGTGTCCTAATATTGTTAGTGGGGGTAAAATTCCAGAATATGTTCATTATGAGAATATAGTGAATAACTTTATGTCAACGAAGCGTTGGTTAAAAAGAATGGGTGTTTGTTATTTATCTCAAATGAATCAACTCGTAAGTACTTCTAAAATTCAAGACTTTATTACTTCCAATGAAATCTTATTTGAGGATGATATTGTCAAAGCTTGTAATGCGATTCAATCGATGAGAGATGTTCGTATTATTTTAATTGCTGGTCCTTCTTCCAGTGGAAAAACAACAACAATGAAACGATTAAGTGCTTTTTTACGTAGTCGTGGCTTTGCACCTGCTCCACTTTCTACGGATGATTTTTTTGTAGATCGAAAGGATACGCCTCGTAATGGAGAGGGCAATTTTGATTTTGAGTGTTTGCAAGCTATTGATTTAGAATTATTTAATCAGACTTTACAAAAATTATTGAAAGGTGAAGAGGTATCCATTCCAGAATATGATTTTGTTCATGGTAAAAAAGTATTTACGGGGAAAACTTTAAAACTTCAAGAAAATAGCATTTTGTTAATTGAGGGTCTTCATTGTTTAAATGATGATTTAATTCCTTATATTGATTCCAAGTATAAATTTAAAATTTATTTGAGTCCATTTATACCACTTAATATTGATCGACATAATTATATTTCAACTTTAGATTTAAGATTGATTCGTAGAATTGTTAGGGATAATCGGACAAGAGGAAAAAGTGTTTCAGAGACTATTGCAGAATGGCAGGTAGTTCGTGCTGGAGAGGAAAAGTATATATTTCCTTATGTTTATCAAGCTGATATGATAATTAATACTGCACTTGCTTATGAGGTTGGGGTTTTAAAGGTATATGCTTCTAGTTTGTTACAATCAGTAGGTATTGATTCAGAATATTATAATGAATCAAGAAGATTAATTCATTTACTTTATATGTTTTTTTCGATACCTAGTGAATATGTACCGAAAGATTCTATTTTAAGAGAATTTATTGGATAGTTTTAGGAATGAAAGAGGGTAAAAAATGATAAAAGTTGCAATTAATGGTTTTGGGAGAATTGGACGTCTTGCTTTTCGTGAGATGATTACTGGTACTGATTTTGATATCGTGGCAATTAATGACTTAACGAATGCTGAAGATTTGGCTTATTTGTTAAAATATGATACAAATCATGGAAATTTTCATATTGATGAGATTAGCGCTGTGGATAACTATTTAGTTATCAACAATAAAAAACGGATACCTGTTTTTTCAGAAAGTGATCCAGAAAATCTTCCATGGGGACAATTAGGTGTTGATTTGGTTTTAGAATGTACTGGTTTTTTTGTAAGTATAGAAGGCGCTTCTAAACATATTCAGGCTGGAGCTCGTAAAGTATTAATATCCGCCCCTGGTAAAGGCGAGATGAAAACCGTGGTTTATGGAGTAAATGATTCTGTGCTCGATGGTAGTGAGATTATTGTTTCTGCTGCGTCTTGTACAACGAATTGCTTAGCGCCAGTAGTGTCTGTTCTTGATCAAAATTTTGGTATTGTAAAAGGATTTATGAGTACCATACATGCGATTACAAATGATCAAGCAACACTTGATGTAGCGCATAAAAAAGGATATCGTTCTAGAAGGGGAAGGGCAAGTTCTTATAATATCGTTCCTTCTAGTACTGGTGCTGCTAGTGCGATTGGTAAAGTTTTACCTAATTTGGAAGGAAAATTACAAGGCTGCGCTTATCGTGTTCCAGTGAGTGATGGTTCTATGATTGATTTGGTCCTAGAACTTCGGGAAGATGTTACTGTTGATATGATTAATGCTTCATTGAAACGTGCAGAATCTGAGATACTTAAAACAACAAATGATCCTATTGTTTCAAGTGATGTTATTGGGATAAGATATGGGGCTTTGGTTGATTTATCTTTAACTAATATTGTTGAAGTGGATGGAAAAAAGCTTGTTAAAGTTGTTGCGTGGTATGATAATGAAATGGGTTATACTGCGCAAATGATGCGATGTGCTAAGCGATTGTTTTACTAGTCCAGTACTAGTTTTTTTTAATTTTTTTTGTTATACTTTTGATTAGAATAGA
>CAQRXS010000005.1 GCA_948874605.1 uncultured Bacilli bacterium
AAATTTTCTCATTTTTTTACAAAAAAACTATTGACTATTCATAGTTGGTCTCCAACATATGCATATTCTACCAAAAAAAGTGAAAAAAAAGAAGTCTAATATAGACCTACTCTTCTTCTGCTTTATTATAAGCATCTAAGATAGCTTCAGTAAATTCATTACGAACATCTGGATTAATAGGATGACAAACATCTTTATATTCTCCAGTAGCAGTTTTTCTACTAGGCATAGCGATGAATAATCCGTTGTCTCCTTCAATAATACGAATATCGTGAATAGCAAAAGCATCATCTAATAATACAGATGCAATACCTCTTAATCTTGAATTTTCTTTCGTAATTTTACGAACACTAACTGATGTAATTTTCATAACATAATCTCCTTCTAAAGTTACACCTAACTTATAATACTATTTTAAACCAACTATAAAAAGAATTCAAGCTCTTTTACGCGAGATTTACAACAACATCACCAATAATAACATCTGCATAATTAAAACTTTTTTCCACACCATTAACATTAACAGTAAAAACATAAGGATATACACCAGAGACTACTCCATAATACTGAAAATTTTTATTTCGCATTCCAAAAACTTGAATAGAAACATTTTGATTTAAATAAGTTTTAATTTTATCACGAACGATATCTAGATTCATAATCCTCCTTATCTTGGGAAGCCTACATACATCATACCGGTAGAAAGAATACCACCCATTCCATTTGCGCCATATTTTGTCCGGGAAAGAAGACCAACTAAATCGATTTCTTTATTTCTTTCACTCATCGCAAGTACTACAGCAATAATCGCGGGATCTAAACAATGAATATTCACACGTTTTGGAGAACTAGCAAAATTAGCGCCAGCGCGAATTAATTCTTCATAATTACTTTGACAGGCACCTGCAATAATAACTAATTTTTCATGACTTTTTTCATACTTACGAGCTTCTTTAACCGCACGAACAAAATTTTCTGTATTTCGATAATTTTTAAGATTCTCTTTTCCACCCTTACGAGAATAATAAGCATCATGGCCCGTAATTATCACAATGTCTGGTTGATATTCAATCAAAAGATTTCGAATATGTCGAGCTATATCTATTTCCTTAAGTTTTTTTCCAATAGCCATCACTTTATTTTTTTTATAAAACTTTAAACACCGTTCCAAATACTCTTCATCAGCATCAATATGTAAGACTTTTCCAGGCAAATAAAAAAAGTCAGAACGATCAGAATCAAGTAAGTCAAGGATTTCATCATCATCTTGACTTCGCTCTTCATTTTGGAATAATTGTAAATCTTCCAATGGTGCATCTGCAAATAATCGAACTTGTAATCCTTTTAAATATGCAACTTCACCTTTAATGTTTAAAATCTTAAAAACTACATCATGATTATAGGAAATTCTTGTTACTAAGTCTCCAACTTGAAGATTCATAAGCTTCACCTAAAAAAATGTATGAAAAAAACTAGTTTTTTATACTAGCTTACAAAACAATTTTACAAAATCATCATAACTAAGTTCTTCTGCTCGAGCATTTTCAGAATAATGAAGTTCCTTTAAACTAGCCTGAAGAAGCAAACTATCATATTCTTTAAGATTATTTTTTAAAGTTTTCCGTTTCTGAGAAAAAGCTTTTTTTAAAAAATTATCAAATTGCTTGATATCTAAGTCAACAATGTTTATTTTTCGAATAAAACGTACTACGGAGCTCCAAACACGCGGGGCTGGTGTAAATGCCTGAGGTGAAACATCAAATAACTTTTCTATGATAAAAAAATGATTTAATAAAACAGTAAAATATCCATAATCACGCGATTTCGGTTTTGCTATAAATCTTTCAGCAACTTCTTTTTGAACCAAAAGAGTCATTCCAGAAATTTTAATATTACTTTCTAAAACATGTGAAATAATAGGTGTTGTTATATAATATGGAATATTTGCAATCACAAAAATCTGTCCTGAAAAAGATGCAACATCACGTAACAAATCTCTTTTTAAAAAATCATCAAATATAATCTTACATTTTCCGTTTTCAAAAGGAAGTAAAATTTCTTGCATGCGGGAATCTAATTCATAACAAATAAGAGAAGAAGGTTTTTGAATTAAATATTTTGTTAAAGCACCTTTCCCCGGACCGATTTCTACAATAACATCTTGCTCTGTAACTGAAAAACTATCTGCTATTTTTTTTAAGACATTCTCATCTTTCAGAAAATTTTGTCCCAAACTTTTTTTTGCTAAAATTTGATCCACTTTACATCACCTACCTATCCTACACGAAAAAAGAAAATGTACAAATTTATTTCTTTTTTCATTATATAGTATTTTATTATAAATTAATAGTCATTTTAAAGTATTGTCAAGAAAATGTATAAATTAAACAAATATCTCAAACTGAAGCAAACATTATGATAAAATTTATACAAGAGTACGGAGGTGTGTGAGTTTGAAAAAAGTACTTATGATTATTGGTGGAGTTGTTGTTGCAATTGTTGTTATAGCAATTTTATGTTTTACAGTTGTATCCCTTACTTCAGAAAAACTTGTTTGTGAATCTAAGGAAGGAAACATTACAATTATGTACGATGATAATAAAATAAAAGGCTACACTGCAACTGGCGGAATAACATACGATTTAGATGGTCAACAAAAAATTGCCGAAGAAATTGGGGTAAAATCATATTTAGAACAATTTAAATTATGGTTCAGTACCAATACTACAGGAACGTGTAAATAATGAGTATTTCTCATTATTTATTTTTTTGTATCAAAAAAGACTCTAACGAGTCCAGCCAGTTCTTAAAACATCATAACTACTAGTATTTCTTCCTACTAAAGTTGTAGCCAGATTATTACTTTCTACAAGTAAATCTAAATCATTCCCTAGAACTCCACGATCTAAAACAATAGCAATAACTGGTTCTGAAGAAATCTTTGATAAGTTAAAACGTACAATAGATCCACAAGGAAGATTTCTACTTGAAGCAACAATTCGAACTTCTCCGTAATCAAGATCAGGATAAGTTGTAGTTCCGTCTTTTACATAATAGCTTGGCTTACAAGCAAGAGTACCTCCACACAATGGACAATCTGCTCCATACCCAGTAATATCTCCTGTAAAAGTATCTTTAGCGCTATATAAATCATTTCGAATATCTTCTTCTAATTTCATCGCCATAGTAGTTAAATTAATCACACGATTATCCGCATCATTTGATACACTACTTACTTGAATACCTGTATTAATATTCGCAAGAAACACGACAAACATAAGAATAAAAATTTGCAACAGAATACGAACTTTTCTGGCTGTTTTTTTCATGTATCCACCACCTATGATTGTAAATAAATCATAACATAGGATATTTTAAATGTCAAAAATTTCACGAATATTAGTATTTGTAATATTTGATAATTCTTCCAAAGTAATCCCACAAATGTCAGAAAGATACTGTGCAATATCACTCACATATTTTGGTTCATTTCGCGTTCCACGATTAGGATGTGGGGTAAGATAAGGACTATCAGTTTCCAAAACAATATTCTTTAAAATAGAAGGAATAACCTCCTTTAAATGACTATTTTTAAAAGTAACAACCCCATTAATTCCAAGCTTATATCCCAGTTTAATATAAATATTAGCAGTTTCTAAACTACCAGAAAAAGAATGAATAACACCTTTTACATGCGGAAATTTCTTTAAAAGTTCAATTGTATCTTCTGTGGCTTCACGTGAATGAATAACAACTGGTAAAGAGTATTTCTCTGCAAGTTCTAACTGTTTACAAAATAATTCTTTTTGAGCCTCTTTATTTTCTTTCGTATAATGATAATCCAACCCAATCTCCCCAATAGCAAGAATCTTTTTATCACGAAGATGACTTTCCAAAAAAGACAAATGCGTTTCATTATAAATATCTACTTCTTCTGGATGAATTCCAAGACAGCCAAAAACACTTTCTTTCTCACATAATTTTAAAACTTCTTCATTCGAAGACTGATTGCTTCCAGCAACAAAAAATCTTGTTACTTGATATTTTTTAGCCGTTTCTATAATTTCATCAATATTTTCATAATACTCTTGATAAATATGACAATGTGTATCTGTAAACATATATTACCTCCAAATAATTCAATTTCTTAATAAGATTATAATTCTAATACCAAAAAGTCAAATAAAAGAAAAAAGATTCACATTATAAATCTTCCAAAGAATCAATGGTTTCCAAATTTAATTCATCCAAGTTACTAGCTTGAGACAAATCATTAGAAAGACCTTTTAACTTTTCTAAAAATTCTTCTGATTCGGTATCGCTGAATCCCTCAAAATCGATTTGTTCAATTTGATCATGGTTAAAAAGCAACACCTGGTCGCTTCCCAAAAAGCCTTCAGGATACATGCATCCACTATAATCATAAACAATATCTGTATTTTCATTATCTACGGCAAGATATCCCGCAATCATAACTCTTTTCGTAGCGTTTTTAAGTAAAACTACGCTGCCAATAGGCAAATATTTTTCTTTCATTTTTTCCTCTTTCTATATTTTAGGATCATAAAATAATACTTCGTTATTAGTCTTCTGGAATTCCTCAAAAGATATTAGCCGATTATACACGTCCAATATTTTATCATCAGCAACCCCTAAGAATTCTAAAATTCCTATAACATTTTCCATGGAAAGATTAAAAGGCCAATCTGGAACCTGAATTAATTCATAAATAATATTAAGCTTTTCTTTCTCATTATCTGTCTGAATATATTGTTCCTTTTCTTTCAATAATTTTTTTATATAATCTTGCATAACTATTATTTCAATCCTTTCAATTTTAACAATCTGACAAAATCTTGGTAATCCGCTTCATTATCAAATATTACTTTACCCAAAGATTCACTATATATCATATAAGTAGACAATTCTGAACTTGCACTAGGCTGAACAAGCGTAATTCCTTCAAATTGAGAAGAAGGTAATGCATTTAGCATTATAGACACATTAACATCCTGACTTAAACTTCCGTACTGATTATATATCATATTTTTTAAATATTTGTAATATTCAAAACCATCAGTATTATCTGGAATTTTCATAGACAAAAATTTCTGAAACAGGCTTTCTTTACTTTGGTTTTGAATAACTTTTTGATAAACAGTAGAGTTTGAAAACAAAGAATCTATTTTACTCTTTAAATCAAAGAAATTAAAACTATTTTGACGATAACCTATTTTTTCATCTATGTTATTCCACTGTCTTTGTATTTTATGGATATTTTCAGAATTATTTTTTACATATTGAGAAAGTCTTATACCTGAAAAGCTTTTAGGTGCATACATTAATCCAACTGTTTCAGCACCAACTTTACAATTTGCTAAATCGGTACTATGATGAATATTTTCTGTAGCATCTGCGATCACTATATATTCTCCTAAATCGATTTCAACCCATTTATGACCTAAATGCTCATCAGAACCCACTATTTGAACTGCTTCTTCATTAAACCCTGCATCAATCAATAACTGACGAAAAGCCTCACTCCAACCTTTACAGATTATCCTATTACTATTTAAAGAATGTATATTAACTTCTTTATTATAAATATCGTTACGAACATCATCTGTGCCACCAAGATAATTCATATCATAATGCATACGTTTATTTAACTCAACATAAAGTTTTCGAATTTTTGACAGAGGATCAAAAGATGGATCAAGAGTGCCAAGTATTTCTTGCTCAAAATTTTGAAAATTTATCTCATTTTGTTTTACTCCATCAAGGTTTATTCGAGTAGAAGCTTGTTCCAAATGATCAAAATAATTTATTTTTTCCAATAAATAAGTATCCACTAATATTTCACTATGCTTTATTTTTTGAGATAGAGAAGCTATAGCCTTTATAATAGGCACATTTTGATAATAACTAAATAAATTAAATTTATTAAAGATTTCAGAATAAGAAACTGTTTCTAAATATTTTTGAATATCCGAAACAAGAAAATTATATTTTTGATTACCTTCTTCTACATAAATATTCTCTTGATTTAATGCGCTAGAAAGATTCTTATCGTATAAAGACTGAATAAATTCGAATCGGTCTTTCATTTCTTTAGAAAAGATTCCTCCTTCTTGCATGTACTGTTCTACAAAATAAGTCAAAGCTTGAATTCCAACAACTTGATCAAAAGAAAATTCATAATTTTCACTAAAAAACGAAGTATTATCTTTAAAGTTCATAAACTTTTGATAAACTGTTTCATCCATAATTAAATCTTTCAAAAAAGATTTAGATATGGAATAGGCTGTTTGCTCTTCGTTAAGAGAAACAGTAATCCATTCACTATCAACATCATTACAGAAATCATTAAATTTCACTATAGAAGGATCTACCTCGCTATTAGAATTATAACTTGCATCTGTACTTTTATTAGAAGAATCTTCAATATAACGAATTATATTTAATGCAAAATACATATTTTTTTCTCTAAGCTCATTAATATCAACAATGCATTTTTTTCCCCAACTATCTACTATAAGATGCGTATCATCTTGAATACCCAAAACCGTCATTGAATGTTTACCATCTAAAACATGGAATTGGCCTTCTGCATCGTAAAGATATAAAACCTTAGCTTGAGTTTGTTGGCGAGATGGATCGACTTCTAAAATTACAGAATCATGTTCTAAAGCATTTTCTATATTTTGGATTAAATAATTATTCAATTCATTTAAAGGAATATCTAAACCTTTTTGCCAAGGTAGTACACCATAATTATTATATATAGCCTCACGTTGCATGTTTAAATCAAAATTCTTTGATTTAAGCCATTTCGATATTATTCCTTGTGTTTCATCATTATTTGTAAGTAAATATTGTTTATTGCTACTTGTGAGTCTATAATTATTAGAATCATCTGTTAAAGTTTCTTTATTTATAAAACATATTAAGTCTAATAGAATTAAATCATCACTAGGTAAAGTTAAGCCATAATCATTAACATATGTTAAAGAATACCCTGTATGACGCTCAAAAACATCTGGTTTATCTTTAAACATATTTATAATAGTATTAACGATAGAAGCATAATCACAAATACCTGAACTATCATTTAAATTACTTATTAATTTAACTGCATCATCATAAGTTATATCTGAAATTTGAGACTGAACAATTTTAACTAATTCTTTAACCCTAGGAACGTCGCGCTCAACCATTATTCTCGGCAAATCTTGATTACATCCATAACGACCTTCGGTAGGAAATTGATCGAAATAGGACTCTATTTGTTTAGCATTTTCATATTTTGTTTTTGGCTTTTCAATTTGTGTAACTTCAGCCATATCAATATTAGCTTGTTTTGTATGAAATTCATCAGATTGAACTTGTTTGGAAGAAGAGCTCATTTTTGGAATTAATGACGTTGCATATTCATAGAAATCTGCCATAGTATTTTTTACACCATTTGCTAAATTTAAAAAAGAACTTGTATTTAAATTGGACACAGCAGATGCCAATTTAGCCTTTACATCTTCATAACTCACATCTACATCAAACAAAATACGGCCAGCTTTATCTGTTTTTATAGAGAATTCACTTAAATCAATTCCTTTTAAAAGAATATCAATATCATTTTTACTAAAAACTTTATCTGTTGTTTCAAAATATAAATTATACATCTGAGGTTTCTTGTCACGATGATCAACGCCTAATAAAATTCTCTCCAAAGTCAAATTAGTTTTAACATCAGATTTCATAAAAGATAGATTTTTGATAAAACCCATTTTCTTTGCTTTTTTAAGTAATGCTAAAGTAAAAGCCTGACTAACTGTTCCATAGGACTTATTCGGTTCCAAATATTGAAGTGCATTAACACTTCTTGCTAAAAAATAATTTTGTTTATTATCAACAAATCTCGATTTTATAATATCTTTGAACGCAAAAACATCTTGATATAAAAGGGAAGCTTTCTTTTTTCCTTCTTTTGTTTCTATTTTTCTTCCTTCCATATTTATCAAAAAGCTATTTTTTATAACATTTCCATAGACTCCATCACATATAAGTGATAAACATGGAACAAAAGAAACTGCTCCTAAAACGGGATTGATTACCATACTAGTAGAAAGTAAACTGAATCCTGCTCCTATTTTACCAACCCTTGTAACTTGCTGTACACCTTTTTTCACAAATGAATTCAATGACTTTGCTCTTTCTATTAATTTTGTATTAAGATTAGTATTAGTATTAGTATTAGTTTCAGATAAATTTCGAATTTTTAAATCTAAATTTCGAAGTTCCATATAAGAGTCTGCGATATCATCGGATATTTCAAATGCCAACCCCTTATTAGCCTGTTCATTAACTTGGGCAAGTTTTTCATTCGATGAAAGAAGCGCTTCTCTTTGACTATTTAAGGATTCAAGTTGACCTTCTAATTTGCCATTATTAAATATCTTAGATCCAAGGCCAAAAAGACCAAGCCCTGCAAGTTTTGAAGTACTCCCTGAACTACTCAAATTCTTACCATTCAAAGTTGATAACTCTAATACTACATTCTTCGATGGAGAAGAATATTCTTCTATAATTTCTTTATAATTCATATTTTTTGTTTCAGGTAATAATTCATGCATAGCATCCACAAACTGCGATTCTGTTACATTCCCAGATTTAATTTGATTTTGTATTGTTTTGATATTCGAACTATTAATTGCAAAACTAGATATATTCATAATTCCACCAGTAATTGCTCCATAAATTGCCGATTGAATTGCCTCTTGAGACAGTTCCTCTGTATTAATTGTCTTTTTCAAAATAGCCTTACTAGCAACCGCATCAATATAAGACTGAACAAATTCTTCATTACCCTCTTTCAAAGCAGACCGTAACAATGTTTTAAAACTAGTAACTTGCACATCACTTAAAAGAGGAATACCTCCGAGTACTTTTTCAGTTAACAATTCGCTTGCACCACTCACTAAACCATACTTTAAAGAAGAACTTTTATCATATCCTTCCACCATCGCACTATGAAAACTGCCACCTGCTGCACTTGCCCCAAAAGAAGTTTGCCCAATCGCAGGAACTAAAGCACTAAGCGCAATACTAGGAACCATATTCCCTATCGATTGGCTAATTTGAAAATTATGATCTAATAACTTTCCATAGTCAGCTGTATAATCAATGAGTGCTGAAGATGATATCAAATTCCCTTTGGCATCCTTTGATATTAAACCATTCTCTAACTTCGATTGATTTGAGGATATAGCCTGTAAAATATACATTGATTCATATTCCGTCGAACTATATACTCTGTTCTCCTTATTAGTAAATAAGCCTTCATAGGCATATTTGATATTGGCCCCAAAACCAGTAATTCCCGTACCAAGACCTTGCATAGAAACACTTAAATGATTTCCTACTGCTTGTATCCTTGAATTAGAATCCTTTAAATTCTTTAAAGAATCTAAAAACTTTTTAGCTTGCACCTCACCAACACGCATGTTGATATTACTTTCCATGTCGGTTAAAAAAGATTTAGCAGCTTCTTCTCCATATTCTTGATAAGTATATTTGTAATAATTAATAACATCTGGTTCTAAGTCTTTTATTTTCAATAAATCATCATACACTGTATCACGAATTCCCACAATGGAAACACCTGTACCAAATTTTTTTTCAACAGCTTCTTTAAATGTAAAAGGGTCTACCTTCCCATATTTATTACAATAATCGCTAAAACTTATAGTTTTCATACTACTTGCAGAATCATATTTTATTAACTTTGTTAAGTTAGTATCATCTATATGCGTCTTGTCTTTAAAATTTTGATACTCTTTTGACTTCAAGCCAAAACTATAAGCAACAGTTTTTAATGCTTGATCTATTGATAATTTATTTCCAATTTCTACATTAACTTTTTCTTGCGCATCTTTTAATGCATTCAGAAATTCTTTTGAGCTAGAAAAACCAGTTTTATCGATTAACTTTTGCAATCTTTGCTTTTCTTCATCCGTGGTTGCATTCCTGTAATCTCTTTCTAAAGCAGCAAAATCAGTATATCCTAATTGTTTTAAATTCTTTTCCACATTTTCTAATTTACTTAATTCACTTTGAGCTTCAGTGACTTTCATTCCTTGCTGTTGTAATGCTAAATTATAATAGTTTTGATAATATGCAGTTAAAAAATCCGCTTCATCCTTAGTAAAAGATGTTTTCTTATCTACCGTAAGTAACAACATTTGCATTGTCTCAGGAGTTAAATGAAACTTAGACAAATCAAGATTTATTTCATTTGTTAAAGAACTATTTTCAAAAGTGCTTAATTCTACATTTTGAAATATTTTATCATAATTTATTGGAGACTTCTTTAATGAGCAAGAAAATTTAGAAGCAATGGAAGATACAGAAGAATCACTAATATATCCGCCCATCGAATCACTCATTTTATTTTCAAATGCTTCAATATCTTTCACATAGCTTTCAATATAATTTGCAAGTTCAGTTATATTATCCGAAATAGCTTTATAATTTTCTCGGATATCACTTAATATAGACGATATACAACTAGTAGAACTATTACTTAAAAAAACAGATTTTTTATTTCGATAAAAACTAGCTCTACTTTTCAAACTAGTTACTTGATTCGATAGAATTCTTGTTTGTACCGTAATATTCATGATAATCCTCCTCTCAAAAATTTAAGCCAGAACTTTTTCGATACCTTCTTTTATTTCTTTTAATTCACGTTGTAGCTTTTTCAACTTTCGTTGATGAGAACTTTTTTCATCGTCCATAAAAGCTATAAATCTTTTTATTTCTGCTTCTTTTTTTTGGTAATCTTGAATCCGATAACCTACATTAATTAACAATTTTAAATTATTCCTAAGAGATTCAATACTTCCTGTATATGCTTTATTTTTATTGATATCTTTTATAGCTGAATTAACAGATTTGCGAATCTCACTAGGCAAAACGGAAGAAGAATTCAAAGAGTTTTGGATAGAGTCCAACGAATATGTAGATAATTCATTAAGTGCCCGCTCAGCCATTTGTATCAAACTTTGATAATTTATTTTAGAATACATAATTCACCTACTTACCTAAAAACTTCGAAAATAAATTAGTTGAATTAGAGCCCATTTGGCGATAGTTATTAAGAATACCAGCTAGATAAGCATTAATATTGTTTACAATCAATTCCATATTTTGCATAGATTCATAGGTATCTTTTAATTGCTGAACATAAAAATCATGTGTAGGACTTTTCCAGTTACTAGAAGAAGTTATTATATTGAATCCTTCTTCTATTTCTTCAAGACAACGATTTATATTTTTTAAATCCTTTTCTATTTGCTGAGATAAATTTTCTACCTCACTAAATTTAAACTTCAATCCAATCACCTATTTCAAATTTATCTTTTTGTTTTCATAACTTTCAACTAATTTACGTTGTCCTCCTAAATAACCACCTATATAATCATGATAACTATTTAAATTTCTTTCAAAATCATTCAAATCTTTCAAAAATGGTTCAATATTTTTAATAAAATAATCATAGTCTGAACCTTTCCAAGAATTTCCCATAGAAGATACATGATTTTTTAAAGATAGAATTGCCGAAGATAAGTCTTTTAAAACACGTTGATTGGTTTCTAATCTTGTTTGCATTATAGACTCAAACACCTCTATGTTCATATTCTCACCCTATCATAATAATACCATAAAAAGGAATAGAAAAAAAGACGATTTTTATTTCGTCTTAGTTTTGAGAGTTTACAGAACCAATATTGTCTAGCGCAGTTCTTAAATTCTTAAGAGCACTTTCAATAAATTCTTGAAATTGATTAAAATTATTATTTAATTTACTGTGAACTTCTCGCAATGTTTCAATTCCGCCACCATCTCTCCAGTTTGATGTTAAAACATTGTATTTTGAATTATATTCATCTACAAATTGTAAAAATCTTTGTTTTACTTCTCCAAGTGAATTATAATCTTCATTTGCACCATCTTTAGGTTTATATGCTTCTGTTGCAGTTGCACGCGCAATTTCACGAACTCCTTCTATTGTTTCAAACTGAGGCATTTTGCAAGTTCTTGCATTTCCACCATTTGCTTCGATTGCACCTTGAGTATTATAAATAGATGTTACTGCTGCTGCTGATACCTCAACAGAATACTTACATACATCATATAAAGTTTCATGTAATGAAATTAAATTATTAATATGCACGGTTGCATCACTACCAACCCAGTTATTTTTTAAAGATTCAATGACTGTTGCTAATTTTTGAGCAACATCTCCTCCTTCATGACTTACTTCATTAAAAGCGTTTACTTCTTGACCAGCTCTTTCAATGCTTTCAAAATCCATATCTAAATTCATATATTTTCCTCCTCCTTGAGTACCCTACTCTCAATACGAGGATATCACACAAAAAAAAGAAATGCAAAATTTCTTTTTCAAACACGTAAATAAAATGTAAAAGAATTCTACACAGAATCTTTTTTATAATCAACAAGTAGTTTAATCCTTGAAGCTCTAGAACTTTGAATAACAAAGCCATAGTCTTTTGGTAAATCCTCACGATCTTCACGATTAAGTTTAGAAACTTTAAATACACTTTGATCTCCAATTCCATTAGAAATCCACAAGCCTCGTGATGTGTCCGCACTAACTTTGAACCAATCTTCATAAGAAAAATTACGTATCAAATCTGGATTATCGACAAAGACAAATGATACTTTCAACATTTCACTATTTTTCTTCATCATTGTACTCAAAAGCTTTTTAGTCTCATCTTTTAACTTACTAATAATATCATTTGTGCCAAACAAGAATACCACCATTGGTTTAAATTTAGAAATACTTAAAGTTTGATAATCATGAGCTTCATAAACCTCGTAAACCTTATCAATATAAGTAGCAATTTGGCTTAAAATAGTATCAAATTGCTTTGAAAATATTTTATTTGAGAATAAAGATTCTTCAAAAGAATAGTCTGTAGAATTTAAGAAAAGAAAATCTACATTCATACTGTCCACAATTTGATTAGCAATTGCCTGAACAAAAGCTAAAGTATCTTCTACTTCATAACTTAAAATCAAATTAATACCATTCTTCCACAAATTGTATTTCTCTGTAGAAAGAGTATCTTTATTAACTCCAACAACTAATTGACTTCCCAAATCATTTTTAATCGCTGCATAATTTACAACTTCTGGTAAAAGAGGTACTCTCTTTGCCCGATACTTCGTTTTTCCGGCAACAAACTCCGAATATTTAGTTATATAATCTGTAATATCTTCATCTTGTTTTACAATACTAGCTGTTTGAAATTCATATATCGCATCTTTGCGAAACAATCCGCGGCCCTTAATAGAAGCTGGAGCTTTTCCTCGACAATTTCCTAAAATCGAAGAATAAGCACTTTCATCATTTTGTTCTAAAGTATAAATTAATGAGAAGTTTTGTTTCGTACGAATCCGTACAGAATTTTCAGAATTAACCGTTAAAAGAAAAAATATTCCATACTTAAAACAGTCTCGTGAAAGCTGATTTAAGATATCTACACTTTCCTCATAATTTTCAGAAAAAGCTTCAAAATTATTAATAATAATTACAAGGTTTGGTAAAGTTCCAGCTTTACTTTTAATATAAGATTCGTAGGTACCGCCATAACTCGCAAATAATTGCTTACGAGTAGCCATTTCTTCTACCAACATTTTAAACAAATTATTAAATTTATCTTCTTCATTTAAATATAATATATCTCCTACATAAGGACTATTTTGAAACATTCTAGTTGTTTCTGCACCATAATCAAGTAGATAAAAATTAACTTCTTCAGGTGCATAAGTAATCATACATGAATAAATAAGCGAAGAAACAAATTGCTCTTTACCACTTCCAGCAATTCCATAAACAATGGCATTCCCAGATGTAGAGAAAGGTACAGTTAATAAATACTGATTTTGTGTTGAAGGATCATCATATTCTCCAATGATCGGATTAAGCTCAAATAAAGTTCTTTCAAAATGATATTTACTTTTTAAAGAATCAACAAAAATATACGAAGGAATTTTATCTAACCATAATTTTTGAACCTGAATATTCTCTTGATGTGCAATATCACTTAAATATTGAACAATATTCGGAAGTTCTTCTCCAAGAGATTCAGCTTTTTCCTTTACTTCCCCATCAAGTGAAGTTGTAACATAAGCAACATTATTAATTGTATTTACAGAAGTATCCAATTCTTTTTGGAAAGTCGTATTTGGATAATATTGACCTCCAGCCCACGCAGATTGTCCTAATGTAAAAACTTCATCATATCCTACTTGTAAATAAAATCTACCAGTTTGCTTTAAATAAGCTGCATCTGGCTTCTTTAAAACTTCTTGACTGTCTCCTGTATCTTGAACTTTTAAACAGACACGAAATCTAGTATTTGACCATATTTGAGCATTTACAACACCACCAGGTTTTTGGGTAGCAAGTATCAAATGTACTCCAAGACTCCGGCCCACACGCGCTACAGAAATTAATTTATCCATAAATTCAGGTTGTTGTTCTTTTAATTCAGCAAACTCATCACTAATGATAAATAAATGAGCAATTGGCTCCATGGAAGATAGTTTACCTTCTCTCCATAATCGCTGATATTTATAAATATCTATAGTGCTTTCATTTGCAAGAGTTCTAGCCTTATTGAATTCTCTTTGACGCCTTTTTACTTCACTTTCAATAGAAGCTAGAGAACGATTAAGCTCATTACCATCTAGGTTCGTAATTGTTCCTGCCAAATGAGGTAACTGGTACTTATCGGATAAGAAAGCACCTGCCAAACTTCCTCCTTTATAATCAATTAAAATCACTTGAACTTCATTCGGATGATAATTAACTGCTAGAGATAACACAAAACTAATAATAAATTCAGACTTACCAGATCCTGTAGTACCAGCTATAAGTCCATGCGGACCATGGTACTTTTCATGCAAATCTAACGTAATTAATTCTCCACTTCGCCCAATTCCAATCGGAGCCTGTAAAGATAAAACTGGATTGTTTTTGCGCCAGCGTTCTAAAGAATTTAATTGATTAACTCGACCTACCTGATACATTTCCAAAAATTGATACACGCTTGGCAAATTAGCTTCTACTTCCGTTTTAATATCAATTGGAATATTAGCAAGCTCTTGTGCACAAGAATATATAGAATCAATCGAAGAAAAATCAATTTGGAAAGCTTGTGCATCTGTATTTAAAACACTTTCAAAAATATGACAGTCCTTCGTGCTAACCTCAATAAAATTTTTACATTCATTTGGTAAAGCTGATATACGATCAACTAACAAGATAAAACTAAAACCAATATTTTCAGATACGGTCATAATATTTTTAATAAAATCATAAGAATCAATTGACTTAATTGCATCTGTAATAATAACATAATGCGGCATCTTTAATTCATCCGAATCTAATCGCTCTTGATAAACTTTTTCCAAAACATAAATCATTTCTCGATAATCATCATTAGAAGAACCAAAAAACCTTATATTACGATCATTAGACCAGCTATGAGGAATTGTTTTAATGTAATCCCAACTTCGTTCATTATCATTAGAAGTGAAAGTTACAACTTTAACCTCATCATAACTATAATTCGCCATAATTTGTAATAACACACGGTCAATGAAAGCTTTTGTAACCGTATTTTCTCCTACGATACCTGTAACACGATGCTCTAAAAAAGAATACGTAATAGGAACATCCTTTAAAAGTCTTTTTTTACCCCCAAGTTCATGCACCATATCAAGTAGATTATCCTCTTCTAAAGAAAAATGTTCTTCTGGATATTTCACGTCTATTTGCATAGGCATAGTACCTAAGCCTACAGGAATCGTTAAAAAATCAGCATCTGTAATTCTTCTTTGCCATAACTGAACATTATGAGCTAAAATAATTTCCTGACATTTGGTTACAGAAAAATAATTATCAAGTAAAGCTTGTCTTTGTATTTCCTGTTCCTGAGTTATCTCCGTTTCCTTTTTATCAATATATCTACGGTATGCTTTCTGTCTTTTATGTTCATATCTTTTATCAGAAAACTTTTGATAAGCTCTTGTCATTACAGGCCACAAAAGGCAACTAGCTAACATAACACCTGCACTAATCATAGGTGTAATAGAGGAATCTAAATCTTTTTCGCCAGTCGAAACTGCATGAAACTGGCTCATCAACATCATAACAGAAGTCATTGACATCGTAAGCATTGGACCAATTGTCAAAATAGCTGGTGTGTCATTCCCATCTTTTTTTTGAGGAGGCGCATCAATGCTAAGTGTAAAATGTTTTAAATCCTTATAAAAATGAGGAGTTCGATAAAAAGTATCCTCTATCTGAAAAATATCTTCATTTAGAGTTTTATAATCTTCCACGAAATCATTAGGAATAGGAACAGCTTGCACCATAGTAGCTTGAAATAAAACCATATTAGCTGGATTATTTACCAATATATAATCTATATTATCTTTTCTCATAGGAATTAACTTTAACCCAAAAGTAAAAACAACATCACCATAAAAAATAGTCTTTGTATTTATTACTCTCTCATGATTCACATACACAGCTGATTTATTATCTAAAAGAGTTAATAAAAAAGAATTTTCTCTTTTCTCTAACTGAAACGATTTTTCTGGAACACCTGCTAAAGAAAAACAAATATCCATACTCTTATTACTACCAATTTGAATAGCTTTATCTTTTGAAAAAGCAAGTTCCATATAATTTTTTTCATAAACAGGCGAACAATAAATATAATATGTTTCGTTTTTATAATGATTTTTTAGCAAATAAAAGGAATAATCTTTTAAAAGAACAAATGGTACCATCACTTCATTTTTATCTATAACATAAGCATTTTGGTTACTTACAAGTTGCCAACCATTTTCTGTAGCTTCAATATTTACTAAATTTATTCTTCGACCATTTTCATAGTCTGTAATCCAAGAGTTACCATTAACACTTTTAGGAAGCGTAAAAATATTAAGTTTATTCTTTTTTATAACTGTTATTTGCATCACACACCACCTTAATAAAGTATAAGTCGTGTTCCATTATTTATTTGACTATACTTTATAAATTCATCATCATTTATTCTTTCCCCAGTATTTTTATAATATAAATGTTTACAACCATCATCTAAAAAATTCGCATCACTTTGTTCTTCAACAATCTTAATAATTAAGTTTTTAATAGTACCTACTTTTTTTACTACAGGTAAATACATATCAAATTCTCGCTCAATCATAGGTACAGATACATTTACATAAACTTTATTTTTCATAAGTCTCACCCTAAAAGAAAATAGAAAACAAGCAAGAAAACAACTCCTACCACAAACAACAAAATAAAAACAATTTTAGATTTAGGTTTTTTTATTGGTTGCTTCCCTTGTAAATCATTCAAAGAGAATTTAACATTAGGAATAGCATTACCACACGCAATACATTTTTGATCTCCAGGATGAATTTCACTTCCACAAAAAGGACAAACATTTTGTTCCACACTAGTCACACTTAAAATCCCCTTCCCTTATTTTCATTTCAAGTATATCATGTAAAAGAAAAGAAAAAAAGAAAATTTGCATTTTCTCTACAAAGATTCAATATCAGAATCAAAATTAAGAAATTTATTTGAAGTAGCTTCTGTTTTCTGGAAAGCTGGTATTTCATTCGCTACACTTTCTTGCGTTATTGCCTCACTAGAAACTGTTGTATTTTGAGCAACAAAAGGGTTTGTTCCAGATGTAGCAAGATCCTGAGCAATATCTGTTTTAGAATCCCAATAAGTTGAAACATCACAAGAAGAGGAATATGGTCTTGGATTAGGCATTTCCAGTTTAATAATCATTGGAATTTTAAAAGCACTACCAAAAGCTACACAAGTTCCAGGTTGTAATATCTTCATTTTTTCAATAACATCTTGGCTAATATTTGGAAGCATTTCTTCAATATATTTTATATCTTTTGGATGAGTCATCTTAAAAATCAAGAAGTTAGAACATTGAGCGATTACTGTATCACTAATTTCCATAGGTCTTTGAGATATGATTCCTAAGATAACTCCATACTTACGCCCTTCTTTAGCAATCCGGTCAAAAATATTATACCCAAGCAAAAATACATCATTATCTTTCTGCACATATCTATGAGCTTCCTCTAAAAACAAATGAAAAGGTATCGTGGCACGATTTGCATTTTCTTTAGAAAAATCAAAAACCATTCGTGAATAGATTTTTACTAGTGATTTCGAAACTGCATCATCTAATCCTTCTAAATTAATATTAATAATTTGTGCTTTTTTCTGATTGTTACTCAAAAGAGAAGTAATAAATTCTGCTGGGGTTACAACTCGGTTGCCTTTAAACAATTTTCCTACAGGCCCATGAATAATAGAGTATAAACGAACTTTAAGTAGTTGAGCATCATCAAGTAAATTACGGTTATTTTGAAATCCTTCACTAATTAAAGCAAATTCTAATGCCTTTGAAAAATCACTTAATGTATATGTTGTTTGAACATTTTCATCAACTTCTAAGGATTCATCAATAAATTTTAAAATATATTCTGTAATTAAAACTTCTTCTCCAAACTTACCACGAGAATCTATTTGAAAACACTCAGCAAATGTTCTCGTGTAACCAACACCTGGAATATCTGTATCCAAACTAAATTCTGGAGTATGACAAGTATTAATAATACTAAATATATCATCTTTTTTCTTATCTGTTGTCGAAGAACTATACAAAGTTGTAATTAAAGCTTTAGCTATAATATTATTTTTATAACGATGAGATTCTGCTGTATCCAGTGAAAATATTTTAGCCAACTTCATAGCGCGATCAATAATCGTCAATTGAGAATGTTTCTCTGCTTGTAATAAAATAGCAAAATCATCAGCTTTTAATAAATTTATCGGAATTTGAATTAAAATATCATCAGCATCTTTGATTTGAGAAGTAATAAATTTATAACTATAATATGGACTAATATTATTTATACTTTTAAAAGCTGTTTTATACTCACCAAAAGAATCAAAAAATAATAAATTAGCATTGTAAGATACGGAAAATTGATTACCTAAAAGATTTTGAACAACTCTTGCAACACCACAAGACTTACCTGCCCCAGAATTACCAAAAATACAAACATGGCTAGCAAGAAAATCATTAATATTAGGACATACTTTATGATTTTTATAAATCGCACTATCCCCTAAAACAAAATTCTCTTTTGATTGAACTCCAAATAATTCAAATATTTCCTCTTCATTTATCTGGCGAATTGTACTGTCTAAACTTGCTTTTCTAAGGATACCATTGCGGTAATGACCATCAACAAATTCTCCTAAAAATTTTACTCGGATTTCATCATTTTTAATTTCTGTAATTTCACTTAAAACTTTATGATCTCCTTTTTCAAAAACTAAATGAAGATTTAATAAATCACTCCCAGTATCTTCTGAAATCTTATTTTCAATATAGGCAATATTATCACTAATATATAAAATTTTTCCAAACATATCCGTCTCCCCTATTCCTAAAACGATTATAGCACGAAAAGAAAACATTTTACAAAAGAAAAAAAGTGAATTTTACAACTACTCACTTTCAATACCAAGCTCTTCTAATTTTTTTTGTATGTCAATCCGTTGAAATAATGGCACAGGATCATTTACTACATAAACAAGATTGTTTTGGAAAGTAACCTCTCTACAATCATGATTAATTTGTCTTAAAATTTCCTTACTAGTATCTGGTAAAAAAGGTCTTAATTCTAATGCGCAAATACGGATTGCTTCAACTAAATGATACAGAACAGTTTGCAGTCGTTCTCTCTTGCTTTCTTCTTTAGAGAGTGCCCAAGGCATAGTATCATCAATATATTTATTACACTTACGTAATGTATCAAATATTTCATCAATAGCAACGCCTATTTCTAAAGAATCCATTTTTGTTGCAACACGACTTGATAAGCTATTCATGGAATCTAATAATTCATCATCTAACTTCTCTAGAGATTTTGTATATACTACTTCTCCATCAAAATATTTTTTAATCATTGAAATGGTTCTATTTACTAAATTACCTAATATATTGGCCAAGTCAGAATTAATTCTTTCCATAATAAGTTTATAAGTAATCGTTCCATCATTTTGAAATGGAATTTCATGTAAAACATAATAACGTATCGCATCCACACCAAATTCACGAGTTAAGTCATCAGCATACATAATATTGCCTTTACTTTTGCTCATTTTATCATTTCCATACAAAAGCCAAGGATGTCCAAAAACTTGTTTTGGTAAAGGTAAATCTAAAGCCATTAATATAATTGGCCAATAAATAGTATGGAAGCGTATAATATCTTTACCAATTAATTGTAAATCTGCTGGCCACCATTTTTTAAAATTATCACTGCCACCATCAATATCATAACCAATATTCGTAATATAGTTTGATAAAGCATCAAGCCAAACGTACACTATATGTTTGTCATTAAATGGAACCTTAATTCCCCAATCAAACGATGTACGGGAAACACATAAATCTTGAAGCCCAGGCTTTAAGAAATTATTCATCATTTCATTCTTTCGAGATACTGGCTGAATAAAGTCAGGATGCGTTTCAATATAATGAATTAATTTATCTTGGTATTTTGATAATTTAAAGAAATAAGCTTCTTCACTTCGAGAACTAACTTCCCTACCACAATCAGGACATTTTCCTTCCACTAATTGTGACTCCGTCCAAAAAGACTCACAAGGAGTACAATAAAGACCTTCATACTTATCTAAATAAATATCTCCCTGCTGAAATAACTTTTCAAATATATGTGAAACCACTTCTTTATGATGCGCATCAGTAGTTCGTACAAAATTATCATAACTCGTGTTCATAACATCCCAAATACGTTTTATTTCCTGAGAAATATTATCTACATATTCTTGACAAGAAATACCAGCTTCTTTCGCCTTTTGTTCAATTTTCTCACCATGTTCATCTGTACCTGTTTGAAAATATACATCATACCCTTTTGCTCTTTTATAACGAGCAATCGCATCAGCTAAAACAATTTCATATGTATTCCCAATATGAGGTTTTCCAGATGCGTAAGCAATAGCTGTACTGATATAAAACTTCTTATTTTCCATAATTCTCCTTCTTTCTAATATCCTCCATCAATCTTAATAATTTCATTATTAATATATGTATTCTCATTACTTCCTAAAAAATAAACTAATTTTGCAACTTCTTCTGGTTCAGCAAAACGCTCTAAATAAATTTTAGACGTTTCATCTTTGACTAAATCCTCTGGTAAATCTGCATTCATTTCTGTATTAATCCAGCCTGGTGCTACAGAATTGACTAAAACCTGACAAGAAAATTCCTTCTCTAAAAATTCTTTTCTTTTATACAATAGCTCTTCATCAAGTCGATCATTCAACACAATATTAAAACCATGCGCAGCATATTCTTTTGCCACAGCAAATCCTAATCCACGACGAGAGCCACTTATAAATACAACTGGTTTCATACATCCATCTCCTTATATAATTTATTTTGCAAATAACTTTGAATAATCTTTTGTGAAGGTTCACAAACATTTTCCGGAAGATGAGCTATATCAAAAAAACCATAATCAACATGTTCTAAACTATCGCCTAAAGAGACTATTCCTTCATAATTTTCAGCAAGACAACCAATCGTTACATAATGTGCAAATTCATTTATATCATCTTGAACAGATATAATTTTTACATCATAAATATCTAAACCAGCTTCTTTTTTTACTTTTCGCTTTGCTGCCTCTAAAAGAGTCTCGCCACTAAGTACTTTACCTGCTGGAAGTGTCCATGTCCCCTCAAGACGCATTTCACTGTCAGCAAGCTTGGTATCACTATTTCTCAATAAAAGTAATACCTTTTGTTCTTTCAATAGAATGACTCCCACACTAACTTTAGGAAAAACCATATGCCCTCCTTCCAAAGAAAAAAAGCCATGAACGAAAGGACGAGCAACACCCGTGGTACCACCTTTATTCATGACTTAACATGCACTTTATTCTATAACGGGATATCCGCTTCAACTCCAGAGCCATCTTCTATAATTCTTATTTATCTACTTTCACCAATCGTAGATTCTCTAAAAAAGAAAAATTATATACTCTTTCCTTCATAGTTGAATAAGTACATTCTACCATAAACTTATAGAATGTCAATTTTATTTACTAAGATTTTTACTAAAAAATTTACAAAGTTTCTCATATAAGAAAGTAAAGGTTGAGTGTTATAAAGTACAACTAATCCAACTGCATCTGTAGAAACAATGATAGGAACAACTAAATAATAGCCCTGTTTCTCTATATCTTCAAAAATACATTCACTGGTTGCTGATTCATAAATCTCACGATCCTCAAGCAATTTGGCCAATTTAAAATTTACTGAATGATTTAAAAATTCAGGAATAGTACCAGAAATAACTGTTTCTCGATCTGTAACAAAAATATCTAATTTCATTTCTTCGACAGTAAATTCACATAATTTTTGAGCCAGTACATTATAAGGTAATAAGCGAGAATATTTTTGCAAATAAATACCTTCTTTATCTACAAATATTTCTAAATCTTCTCCATCCTTAATTCCCAAAGAACGACGAATCTCTTTTGGTAATACGATTCTTCCCAGCTCATCTATTTTTCGTATAATTCCAGTTTCTTTCAAACTTCTTCACTCCATTCTAGAGCTAGTTTAAACAAAACAAATAAATTTATACTTGCAAATCATCATGAATTTTTTGCAAGAGAGGAACAACATAATAGATGAAATGCTGCTCTAAATGTTTAATTGGTAAACGTAAACTAATTTCCCTATTTTCATACTTCATTTGGAACTTCGGATGTATATTAAATACTTCCAAAAAAAGTTTATCTCCCTTAATATTAGACGATACTTTTTCTGGTAATATAATTTGTATAAACTGATCATTCTGTTTAACTTGTGTAATACCCAATTGTTCTGCTAATTTTTCAAACCATTCCTCATACATATAAATTTCCATATTATCCGTTATACAACCAAAACGATCAATTAAAATCTTTCGAACTTCTTCAAATTTCTCATAAGAGTCGATTTCATTAATCATCTTATGAATTTCTATTTTTATTGCTTCATCCGAAACATAACTATCCTCAATATGAGTTTCAACATTAATTAATGCATCATGTTCTTCTTCGCTTTCTACATATTGTCCCTGAAGACGTTTCATTTCTTCTTCAACCATTTTCATATACAAACTAATTCCTACAGTATCTACAAAACCAGCCTGCTCACTTCCTAGTAAATCTCCAGCTCCACGAATTGATAAATCTCGCATCGCAATTTTGTACCCACTTCCAAGTTCCGTAAAATCACGAATAGCTTGTAACCTTTTCACGGCAATATCATTTAACATTTTTGATTTATCAAATAAAAGATACGCATAAGCAATTTTATTACTTCGACCAACTCTACCTCGCAGTTGATACAATTGGCTTAATCCAAAACGATCGGCATCATAGATAATTAAAGTATTTGCATTTGGAATATCAATACCAGTCTCAATAATCGTTGTACTTACTAAAATATCAAATTCATGAGAAATAAAGCTAGACATGATATCATCTAATTCGTTTTTATTCATCTGACCGTGTGCATAACGAATACGAGCCTCTGGAACTAACTTTTGTAAACGACTCATCTTTTCTTCAATCGTCTCAACACGATTATATAACACAAAAATTTGACCATCACGAGCAAGTTCTTTGTAAATAGCATCACGAACAAGTAAATCACTATCTTGCACCACATAAGTTTGAACAGGATAACGATTTACAGGTGGTGTATCTATGATAGACAAATCTCGAAGCCCAGACAAACTCATTTTGAGAGTACGAGGAATAGGAGTTGCAGATAAAGTAAGAACATTAACATCTTCTTTTAATTGTTTAATTTTTTCCTTATGCGTAACTCCGAATCGTTGTTCTTCATCAATCACTAATAAACCAAGCTTTTTAGGTTGTACTTCACTTCCAAGTAATCGATGAGTCCCAAAAACTATATCAATCTTTCCACTTTTTAATCCCGCTAAAATCTCACGAGCTTCTTTTGTACTAGTAAAACGATTAAATAAGCGAATTTCAAGAGGATAACTTTTAAAGCGATTCATAGCCGATTCATATTGTTGTTTCGATAAAATTGTCGTAGGACAAAGATATAACACTTGTTTATTGTTACACACGGCTTTAAACATTGCACGAAATGCAACTTCTGTTTTCCCAAAACCTACATCTCCACATAATAAACGATCCATAGGAACCGAAGAGTCCATATCTCGAAGAATATCAGCAATAGCTCGTTCTTGATCTTTTGTTTCTTCATACAAAAACTCATTTGCAAAAATATTCTCTTCAGGATAATCCTTATAAGATTCTCCCACTGTACTTTTACGTTTCGCATATAATTTTATCAATTCCCCAGAAATATCTTTAATTTTCTTTTGAATGGATTGCTTCTTACGAGCCCAATTAGTTGAACCAAGCTTATTAACCTGAGGTTTCATTCCATCCTTATCACTATATTTATAAATAGAAGAAATCTTTTCTACCGGAATATACACCTTATCATTACCTAAATAAGAAATTTGAATGTAATCTTTCTTAATCCCATGATTTTCTAATGTAACAACTCCACAATAAACTCCTATTCCATGAGCACGATGAACAACATAATCACCGGTTTGTAAAGCATCTAAAGTCTGAACTTTTTTACCAATATGTAAATTATTTTTATACTTTATCTCTTCTTTGATATGTTCGATATCATATTCAGATATTACTATATAATTATCCCAACAAAACCCTTTATTTAGTTTACCATTATAAATATTGATAGCATTTTCATGCGGAATAATATCTTTTAAAAGAACCACATTTCCATCAAATAAGTCTTTAATTTCTTTGATTTGATTTTGTGTTGATAATACAAACATGACTGTTTTTTTATGTAAAATATAGCCTAAAACTGCATTTTTCAATTTTTCAAAATTACCTTGAAAATTTTCAATTTCTCGCGTAGAAAAAGATAAAACGTTTTTCTTATTCATAGAGTTTGCAATTGTATTTAAATATAATATCTTTTCTGGTTGCAACTCTTCTAAATTCCAAAAATGCTTTTTATCTGCAGTTCCTTGTTCTTTATTATAAAGCAAGGATTCTTCCACTAATTTTTTATAATTAACTTCTAACTGCGAATAATCATAAAAAATAACAGTTGAATCACCACTATAATCAAAGAGTGTGCTATAGCTTTCTGTTTCAATTTCATCAATAGGCAAACAACTAACTGATTCTATATTTTCAACAGTTCGTTGCGTTTCTTCATCAAAATAACGAATTGATTCAATATCATCGCCAAAGAATTCAATTCGTATTGGCTTAGACTGCTGAGCCAAAAAAACATCTAATACAAAACCACGAACTGCATATTCCCCTGTAGAAGTAACCATGGAATCTCGATGATATCCTAATTTTTCTAAGATTTCTACTAATTTATCACGTGCAATAGAACTACCTACTTTTAATTCTATTTTTAAACTGGATTGTACGCTTTTAGAAGGTAACATTCTTAAATACCCCATTAAATTCGTAACAATAATAGAGGGACCTTCCTGTATTTTTTCTAAAGTTTCAAGACGTTTTAACTTTAATTCTGGCGAAACAGCAAGAGCCACTGATGTAAAAAAATCATCCATAGGTAGTAAAAAGGCCTTATCAGTATAAGTTTCTAAAGAACGATGAATTTTATTTGCATCATATAAATTACTTGTGACTACAACAACAGACTTTTCGTATCTTTTAAAACATTCTAACACGTAAAAAACGGATAACTCATTTGTTAGTCCTTCAATTATAGCATTATTTTGAAAAGAGAACTCATCAAATTTGCTCATTTAGCATTCCCCCTGTTATTATACTTTTCCATAGTAAGAGCAGTTCCATTCGAAATCCAATATTCTATAATCTCTTGATAAAAAGAAAATGAAGCTGTTAAATCTTGTATTTGAGATTTAGAAAACTTTTGTAAAACATAATCGGCTGTATCAATACTTCTATCATGTGCAATTCCAATTTTTAATCTACAAAAATCTTGCGTCTTTAAACATTGAATGATAGACTTAATTCCATTATGTCCACCAGAAGAACTATTCTTTTTTAATCGAAATCTTCCAAATTCCAAATCCAAATCATCGTGGATAACTAAAATTTCAGAAATGTTTATATCGTAATATTGAACAATTTTAGCAACAGCATTACCACTTAAATTCATAAAAGTCACAGGTTTTACAAATAAAACATCATTGAAGCCAATTTTAGTTTTTCTAAGCATTGCTTGGAATTTTTTTTCCAACGTAAAATTATCTCCAAAAGAATTTAAAACCATAAAACCTACATTATGTCTTGTATTTTCATATTCTTTACCAGGATTTCCTAAACCAACAATCAATTTCATAAGTTTCCTACTTTCTAAAGATATTTTGATAAGTATTCATATTTTTAATACTAATAGGTGCATACACTCTTGTCCCATATCTTCCATTTTTTACAAAAGTACATAATACAATAATAGGCTTTTCCTCGATTTTAGAGTGGATAAGCTGTAATTCTTTAACAGCCATTCCATGTTTATAAGCATATACGAAAATTTCATCAATTCTATCTGGGACATGAACTAAATAAAAACGTCCTTTATCTTTTAACAGATATTCTGCTTGAGAAATAATTTGTTCTAAAGTTACAGTTATCTCATGACGAGCAATTCTTTTCAATTCATTCTCGTTCACATGACTACCGAAGTTGTACTTAAAATATGGAGGATTACATAAAATAACATCAAAATTATTTCCCGGGAAATAATTTCCCAAATTCATAACACTATCATTGATAAAGGAAATATTATTTTCCATATGATTTTTTAAAATAGACTGCTGAGCAAGAGAATAAATTTCTTTTTGAATTTCTACTCCAATAATATCTTTTTTAAATTTATAATTTAAAACAATAGGTACTACACCATTTCCTGAACAAAAATCTAAAATCTTTCTATCATCTTTTTTTATTTCGGCAAATTCAGCAAGCAAAATAGAATCTAAAGAAAATTTAAAAGCATCATCATATTGATAAATTTGCAAATTAGGGTAATCAAATAACCAATTAAGAGATTTCTTCATGATCTAAATAAACTTCCTTTACCTCATCATTAACCAAAACTTTGTATTTTCTATTCAAAGTATCAATACTAATAACTTGCCCTTCGCCTACTTCCATTTGTACCTTTGCGCCAACACTTGGCATTCCAGAAGAACATCGAACATATTCCGCATCTTCATAAGTCAAACAACATAAAAGCCTACCACAAACACCATTAATCTTAGAAGGATTTAAAGCTAGATTTTGATTTTTTGCCATTTGCATAGAAACAGAATCTAATTTCTTCAAACAACTTGAACAACATAACTTACGACCGCATATACCAATTCCACCTACTTGTTCAGCTTTATCTCTTGCCCCTACTTGCCGAAGCTCTATTCGAGTTTTATAAATAAAAGCTAACTTCTTAGCTAACTCTCTAAAATCTATACGCTCATCAGCATAAAAATTAAATAATAACTGCTTTCTATCAAAAGTAAAACTAGCATCTATAAATTTCATTGCCAAAGAAAGATCAGAACAAATTTTCTTAGCATCTTTAAGTGCTAAAGAAGCATCTTTGAGATTTTTTAGATATTGTTCATAATCCTTTTTTGTAGAAATACGCACAATCTTCTTTAAAGAATTAATATTTTCTAATAGTTTTTGATCATCATTTCTTTTTACAACACGACCAAATTGTAGTCCTTTTTCAGTTTCTACAATTACAGTTACACGATTAGGTATTTTTAACTTCTCACCATTAAAGAAATAAGACTTTCCTTTATCATTAAAAACAACTTCATAAATGTTCACTACTTCACCTGCTCTCTAAAACAAACCGATCTATAAATAAATTAATGTTCACATTATAATTTAATTCGTCTAACAAAATTGAAACATAATGCATTTGCGAAAGAAAATATTCTTTATCTTTTTTTAATAAAAATTCTAACGACTTATATTCCTCTTGTAACATACTTTTACTTAACTTACATTCAAATAAAGATTTATATATATCAAAAATACTTTGAAATAAATATAAACATTCTTTTTTATCATGAAGTAAAGGTAAGATAACAGACTTATTATATAATAATGTTTCATCATTAACGCATTCTAGTTCTTTTATATAATTTACCGCAATGGATTGCCAAATCTTAGGTATTTGAATAAACTCTCCATTTTCATAAAAATCTAAAACAATTTGACAACGGCTTTTGATAGTATCAATAATATTTTCTTTGTTATTTGTAATAAAAAAACCTAATATATCATCTTCTGGCTCTTCCAAAAATTTTAACATTGTATTTGCACTAGAAGCATTTAAACATTCAGAAGAAAGAATAATATACATATTATACTTTGAAAAAGTAGGTTTTGTTTGAAAAAAACGCTTTAATTCCAAAATTTGTTCTTTCTTTATATTCATTCCATCAGGTCGAATAACAATTAAACTAGGTAAACTTTCGGATTTAATTAAATTTGCTATTTTTAAATCTTCTGATTCATCACCAGTACGATTAATAAAAGATAAAAAATCTAATAAATTATCTAAACATTCCTCTTGATTATTAGTTTCAAGCAAAAAAGCATGAGATAATTTATTCTCATTATATTGTAACAATAATTCCTGTATCCCCTTGCTTTCTCGCATAAATGAATCACCTAAGTTTTATTTTACTATAAAAAATAAAATAATTAAAGATGAAAGCCCAGGAATCCCTAGCAAACTTACAATTCCAACTGTAAAAATATTTATAGGAATATAAATATGCAATGATGAAATAAAGTAGTTTAATCCATAAAGTAAACAAAATGCTAATACAATCTTTCTAAGTACTGCAATCGCTTTCTTTTTCATAATAGAATCCCTCTACAAAATAATATGAAAAATCTCAGAAATTTATTCCGAGATTTGTTTTCTATCACTTAATGCTTTATCAATTGTCATCATATCTAAATAATCTATCTCTGCACCTATAGGAAGTCCATACGACAATCTAGAAATTAAAACGTTTTTACTTTCAAAAATCTTTTTAATATAAAGAGTCGTTGTCTGCCCCTCTATAGAACTTTTAAGAGCCAATATAAGTTCAGGATGATCTAAAGTATCTACTCTCTTTACCAAAGAAGAAAGATTAATATCCTCTGCACCTATATCGTCCATAGGGGAAATTAATCCATTTAAAACATGATAAACACCCTTGTATTTTTGTGCTTTTTCAAAAGCTACAACACTTTTAAAATCTTCTACCACGCAAATCAAATTAGCATTTCGAGTATCATCACAACAGATTTTACATTTATCCATATCAGTCAAACTGCCACATATTGGACATGGGTGCAAATCTTTTTTTGCTTCCACTAATACTTTACTGGCAAGCTCGAGCTCTTCTAAAGGCATTTCGAGAATTGATAAAGCCATTCGTTCAGCACTTTTCTCACCTACACCAGGAAATCTCTTAAAAAATTCAATTAGTTGCTCTAATTTTTCAGGATAAGATTGAAACATACTACATTAAACCATCTAACATTCCTGCATATTGCCCCATTTTCTCTTGAAATTCTTTATCAATTTGAGCAATAGCATCCTTTACAGCAAGAACTATAAAATCTTCTAACATTTCAATATCATCAGAAGAAAGACTTTCTTTATTAATACTACAACGAACCATTTCTTTTTTTCCATTCATAGTAACTTCTACAAATTCATATTTCCCGGGAAATAATTTTGCATTAATTTCGTCTTTCTTTTTTTGTAAATCTTTTTGCATTCTTTGGGCTTGAGCCATTATACTTTGCATATTCATAAAAATATTCCTTCTTTCTACACAATTTCTATTTTATCACGACTAAAGATATTTGATGCAACATTTTCTATTTCAGATTCATTTTCAGTTTTGGCTTCTTGTTTAGTAACTGGTTCCTCAATAATTTCATACTTATACTTAGCCTTTAAATTTTTTACATATTCTTGCTTTTCTTTTAACCATTCATTCTCATCCAATGCAATAAAACGAACATCATCATCAAAAGCACCCACAATTTCTTGCGTAAATTCCTCTAATCTTGCATTTATTAAATTTGCTGTACTAGATAATTTAGACATAATAATACAATAATCTTTTGAAGCAGCAACTAAAGAGGAATCTAAAATCAACGCGATTATATCTGGTTTAATATTTAAATTATTCCCTAATTCTTTCCAAATTTCTTGATATTGAATTAAAGATTCTTTTCTAGCACCGCAAAAACAGTTATTAACACGTATTTTTTTTAAATTTTCAAAAACTTCATCATTTTTACTTGTTTCTAGACTCTTTAATTCTGTTTTTTCAGCAACATCATTTTTTAAAGATAAAACTTCTTCTTTTTCCTGAATTTTTTTATCAAGAAAAGAGAAATCATGTTTTTTGGCTTCTTCTTTCGAACCTAAAACATCTAAAATTGCAAGCTTAATTAAAACATAAGGATTCATATTAATATTTGCTTTGTTCATAATTTCATTAAATTGAAAAATAACATTTTTAACTTGGGAAAAAGTGATATTTCCATGATATGTACCCAATTTTATATTTACACAAATATGAGTTAATTCTTGTATAATCTTTTTCAAAAAAATTTTATAATCGCTCGAGGTATTTTCTAACTCTTGAAAAGAATCCATAATACCAGCAACATCTTGATTTTCTATTTTAGAAATTAAATTTTTTATAAATTTTGAAGAAATAGAGCCATAATTTGACAAAATCTTATCAATAGTAATTTTCTCTGAACTAGAAGATAGTTGATCAAGTAAACTGAGTGCATCACGCATACCACCTTCAGATAAATATGCAATTTCTTCAATCGCATCATCTGTGATATGAATATTCTCTTCTCCACAAACATATTTTATTTGTTTTTTTAAATTTTCAATGGAAATTTTCTGAAAATTAAATCTTTGACATCTAGACAAAATAGTTATTGGAACGTTCTCAACATTAGTTGTAGCCATAATAAATACAGCATGCTTTGGAGGCTCTTCTAATGTTAATAACAATGCATTAAAAGCGCTTGTTGTCATCATATGGACCTCGTCAATAATATATATTTTATATTTTCCTTCAGAAGGCGCTATTTTTACATTATTAATAAGCTCACGTATATCATCTACACCATTATTAGACGCTGCATCTATCTCTATAATATCTGGACTCTCTGAAAAGTGCAAACAATTTTCACAACTACCACATGCTTCACCATCTTGAGGACTCAAACAATTTATCGTTTTTGCAAAGATTTTTGCAGTTGAAGTTTTTCCAGTCCCACGTGGACCAGTAAATAAATATGCATGAGATATTTTATCATTTTTTATCGCATTTTTTATCATTTGAAGCGTATATTCTTGTCCAACCATATTCGAAAATTTATCCGGTCGATACTTACGATATAAAACCTTATAATTCATATTGTACACCTCTTTCCAACATCAACTTATACACAAATAAATTATATCATGCTTTTAAAAAAAACTATAATCTTTTTGTTTTGAAAAAATCAGAAAGAATATTAGCGTACTTTTGTTCGGAAATATTAGTGTTTTTTTCTTGAAAATGGTTAAAAATCGTTTTATTATACTCTTTTTTATAAGATAATTTAGGAAGTAAGTAATACACATGCTTAATTCGAGATTGTTTAATTACCTCGTTACACATGGAACAAGGCTCTAAAGTTACATATAAGTCACAATCAGATAAGTTCCAGCGTTTTAATTGTTTTGATGCTAATCTAATTGCATTGATCTCTGCATGACCTAAAATATCATCATCAATTTCTCTCGTATTATGTGCCTGAGCGATTATTAGACCATTTTGCACTATAACTGCTCCGATAGGTACATCTCCTTGTTTACT
>CAQRXS010000006.1 GCA_948874605.1 uncultured Bacilli bacterium
AAGGAGTTATTGTATGCAACCAATTATAGTAAATGGATATGAATTAGATAAAGAACAAACAAAATGTATTATAGAAAATAAAAAATACTCTTTAATTATCGCAGGTGCTGGGTCTGGAAAAACTTTGACCCTTATTGGCAAAATAAAATACTTATTAGAAAACAAAATGTTTGAACCTGATCAAATTTGTTGCATATCTTTTACAAATGAATCAGTAAAGGATTTACAAAATAATATCGAGAAAAATTGCCACCTGACTCTTCCTACCTACACATTTCATAAACTTGCTTTGCACATTTTAGAACAAGAGAAAACTGAGTATTCTATTGCTCATCCTACTTTACTCCAAGAAATAATCGATGACTTTTTTTACACAAAATGTTACGGAAATGAAACACTTCAAAAAATAATTTTTAAAAAATTTTCATTTACTTTATTTCATAACAAGAATACATGGAAAAAAATAATGGCTTCCAAAGAATTTATAAAATTTAAAAAAACTATTTTAACTTTTCTAAATCTAATGAAAGCAAACGGCTTAGAAAAGAAAGATTTAAAAATATTTCTTCAAAATAAAAAATATCAAGATTCTCTTTTAATAATATACACTATTTATACCCTATATGAAACGGAAAAGAAAAACAACGACCTCATTGACTTTGACGACATGATGTACTATGCTACCAAAATACTTAAAACCAAAGGTTGTAACCTTCCCTTTCAACTAATTATTATTGACGAATTTCAAGATACTTCTATGTGTCGGTTTCAACTGATTCAAGAAATCGTTAAACAAAATAATGCCAGTCTATGTGTTGTTGGTGATGATTATCAATCAATATACCATTTTTCTGGATGCGATTTAAATTTATTTTTACATTTCAAAGAATACTATCCAGAAACAGCTATCTACAAATTAGAAAAAACTTATCGTAATAGCAACGAACTAATTCAAACGGCTGGCCAATTTATTCAAAAAAACAAAGAACAAATGAAAAAAGAACTAACAAGTCCTAAACACATGAAACATCCTATTATCATAGTATATTATAAAAATAAAAACACAGTACTTGAAAAAATAATGAAAAAGATTTCAGAAGAGAAAAAGATTATGATTCTTGGCAGAAATAATTTCGATTTAAAAAATTATACAAAGAATTTGGAAGTGAAAATAGCAGAAAATAATTCTCTCCAATTTAAAAAATTTCCTACTAAAAAAATCAATTACTACACAATTCATAAATCGAAAGGATTAGAAAGTGACGTAGTTATATTATTAAATGTTGAAAATGGTCTTTATGGTATTCCAACAATGCAAAAAGAAGAAAAATTACTTACTTTAATAAACCCTAATTTTCTCTTCCCTTACGCCGAAGAACGAAGGCTTTTTTATGTTGCCATAACTCGTACCAAAAATGAAATTTATTTACTAGTTCCCAAAAATAATCCTTCTATCTTTATTAAAGAAATCAAACACAATAAAAACGTGAAAATTATCCACGTTTAATTCCAATCGTACTTTCAATTTTTAAAGAAGATACTTTTTCAAAAGAAAGATTCATTTGAAAGATTCTTTTTAACAAAGACACAATATAAATTATAAAAGCTACAGCAATCGAAATAATAGAACAATATTCATAAACATCTTTTGGCATACCATAATATTTATAAAGATGAAAACAAAGGAAAAGCAACAATATGGGTAATAAGATATATTCAAAAACTAACAGAAAATAATAAAGAAAATAATGATACCAACAAATCTTTGTTTTAAGAGAAGAAAATTTCAACTTTAAAAATTTCATTCCTAAAGTTTTACCATGAAGTAAGCACGGAATAACCACAAAATAAAGAAACGAAAGACAAAAATAAAGAAAAATAAATAATACCTTCGTAAGCAGCTTATAATAATTCATAAGATAAATGCTTGCTAAGAAAAATAGCCCAAACAAAAATAAATCTAACAAAAACGATACACAGCGCCTCAATATCGATACTTTACTTCCTTTTTGTAATGAAACTTTATCAATCGCGTCTCTACTAGGTAAAAATTTTAAAAATAAGGTTCCAACAAAATAGCCTATGACACCTCCAGAAGTGTTCAAAATTAAATCGTCAACATCAAAAACTCGATAACTTCTAGGATAAATAAAATAAAGTCCCGATAACTGTGTCAATTCAAAAAATAAAGCAAAACAAAAACTATAAAAGAAAGTTTGCTTAAAATTACACTTAAAATAATAATGCAAATAGACACCAAAAGGAAGAGTTAAAATCATATTAAAAATTGCTTCATAAACAACAGGATTTTTCATTGTAGGAAAATAAGTAGCAAAATCACTCACGTGAAAATTTGTTTTATTCATAATTTCAGAAACTAAATGAAATGGCTGCAGATTATAACGAGGTTTTGTCATTTTAGAAACGACTTCGACACTTGGAAGCGGTAAAATAACTAAAAAATAGGCACTCATTAAATATAAAAGCAAAGAATAAATAATCAAAGAACGATAAGAATTCACAGAGCCATATTTATGATATTGCCATAATATATAAGGTAATGTAAAAAACAAAGCAACAACAGGAAATAATAAGAAAGCCATTTTAATAGAATAAGAAAATGAAGACATAGCAAGCTCCTTTCAGTCTTATTATACTGTGTTTTTTTTAGTTTGAAAAGATGCAAAACTACACTTTTTCAAGCACAGCTTCCTGTAATTTTTCCCATATTTTAACCATAGCGAGTGTATCAAGTTCACAATATTTAAGAAGACATGCTCGAACCTTTCTCTGATCACTTTCTGATAACTCAGCCAAAGTTGCATAAGAACTACTCGCTTCACTTCCATTATGAATAAGTTCTAGATTATGATAATCAAAAGCTGGCTCATCAGGAAATAAGGCAGGTAAAACATACTTTATCGAATAAGACCCTTGCATTTCTTTAGTATAATAGTCGCGATGTAAAAAGGGTATCATTAAATCTTGGATATTGTCATGAATTTTCATAAGTGCCTCTCTTAAATCCTTAAACTGATAGGCTAAATTACGAATTACCATTTTTTCAAACATCATATTATAAGCAAGAACACATGCGTGATTAGGAATATCTCGAATCAAACATTCCGCAAGCTTTCTTCTAGGATCCGAAATACCATCAGCCAAAAATTCTTTATGTTGTAAAAAACTACCTTCACTCTCAATATAATGCAAAGAATATTGAAAAGGAACTTGCATATAAGGACTTATCCCATCATAAAGAGGAACAGATTGCTGATACGTTTCAAAATCTAAAAAATACAAAGGATAAGAAAGATTATTTAAAAAAGACCTAATATTTTCGTAATTGATATACGGTTCTTGATTAAACAATTCAAATTCTATTTGTTGCTTTTGATTTGCATTAATAGGAGTACAAAGCACATCTTGATAACTATAACAATGTTTATGATAAAGTTCGATCTTCTTCTTATTAGACATCTTTCGTATTTGAAAAACATTTTGCTCTGGTAATTTTTTTGTACAATATGCAAAAAAAGGACATTCATAAGGTTTAAAACAATGCATACCAATATCATCAGAAGAAGTAATAGCATAATTTTTTATCTCACTTATATTTTTTTCTACTTCCTCTAAATGTTCTTCTGCATAGGTTGTAACATCTTCAAATAAAAATAATTTGTCTAATTCTAGCTTTCCTTTTCGAATATAATTTTTATTTAAATAAGCAATAGAAGCCTTTGTAACTGAATATCCAAGCTTAGTTAATACATAATATTGATAAGCCACATCATGCAAATAGATATCATGTACTTCTGTTGAACTCTTTACTTCTACAATTTCATAACTATCCTTGTTTTTTATTAATATATCCACACTACAAAAATTATTGTCATAAGAAAATGAAGCTTCGGTAACAACTCCGGTTTCACATTCTAAAGCTTTTTTCGTATCATAAATCATCTTACTTTTATCATCGCAATAGGAAATATTAATGTGCTTGCCAAAAAGCTCTCTAGCAAGCTCGCCAACTTCTGTACCATTATCTAATACAGCGTCATGATTTAACTCACTTGCTTCCTCTAAATGATTTTCAAGTAACCATAACATTTTTTTACATTGAATTGCGTTACAATACTTTGTCTTCGATAAATGCATAATATAACCTCGCTTATACTTATATTGTATCAAAAAAAGCTTCTAAACTCTTTCCAAAATGAATGTCTTTAACTAAGATTCAACAATATAATTTACTTCTGATGCTTCAAATATTCATCTAAAACTGGACAAATATCTTTTAAATATAATTTTGTATTTTCTAAAGCATAGTTAAGAATGTCACGCATACTGTCAGATTTATTAACTTTACATACTTTAGAAGCTTCCATCATTTTGTTTATTCAATAAGGAAAATAAAGTTTTTTCATTAAATGTAAATAAATCGTCATAGAAAATATATTTTTTCTCAATTGCCAAGTTTGTAATTTGCGCACAAGTAATGTCATCATATAGTTATCTTCATTTGAATAGCAATATATATCAATACTCTTACTAACTTCTAAAACTTTTTTTACTATATCTATTGATTTAAAACCTATTTTATTTTCATTATTTTCATTTTAAAAATACATATATCACTAAAATAAAATTTAAAAGTTTCAAACAAAAAAGACTAATTAAGACATTTAAACATTCGGTTACATTCTTTTTATTTATTTACAGTTTCTATTATCTATAACTAGCAACAGTACATTTGCCACTTTTATTATTAAAGGTTGCGCCTAATCTTTGACCTGTTTTATCTACCCATGTATAAATACGAGAGCCTTTTGAAATACTTGTTAGTATTCCTTCTCCATTAACTTTTTGAACCAATTCTTCATAGGTAAAAGAACCGTTATTTAAATCTTTTTGTAAATCACTTGATGCTGGTAATTCTATTTTATCATTCTTTATACTTTCTTTATCAATTGTTGCTTGAATGGTAATATCATCACCATAAGATTTAAAACTTATCCAATTTTTAGAATCAAATTTCCAAATAGGATCACTACCAATCATAGCGTCTGTAGTAGATTCAAAACCTATAATCTCATTAATTTCTTCTATAGTATTTGTTGCTTCAATTTTTTTCATACATTCTACAATAGAACAATTCGCTTTTACCTCATCTTTTGGTTTTTCATCTAACTTTTCTTCAGTACAGCCAGTTGCAAAGAATAATGTATAGAAAAGCATAACAAAACTTAACAATATTTTTTTCATCATTTTTCTCACTTCTTTCTATTAAATTATATAAAAAAAGAAAGAAATTGTAAACACAATTACTCAAGAATTACTTCCATAATAAAAAGCCTATTTTTTATCGCACAATTTCATAAACTAATTAAGAAAAATAACAGTCTTTTATGAAAAAATAGTTAGTAATAACTATGAACTAACTATTTGATTAGGAATATTTAATCTTAAACTTAGCATTCCTTCTTTAATTTTTGAACCAATTTGCCATAATGATAGCTTTATGAGTGCTCACAAAATTATTCATAAAGTCTAGAATATCTTCTTCATTAAATTCTATTATATTATTTTGAAATCTATATTGAACTATACTATCTATAAACTCTTTTACATAGCAGAATCTACCGTAATCCACATGGCATAATATTTAACTCCTTAGGTATCTAGTCATACTAACCAAATTACCTCGTGAAGATTTTTATATAAAATAAAAAAACAGTCATATTTTTGACTGAAAGTATATTTAAAGTTCGAATAGTTCGAACAGATTCGTCAATGGTGGCTCCAACGGGAATTGAACCAGTGACACAAGGATTTTCAGTCCTCTGCTCTACCGACTGAGCTATGGAGCCAAAATGGCGGTTCGTACGGGATTCGAACCCGTGGTCTTCTGCGTGACAGGCAGACGTCATAGGCCTCTAGACTAACGAACCATGGTTGCGGGAGCTGGATTTGAACCAACGACCTTCGGGTTATGAGCCCGACGAGCTACCGAGCTGCTCCATCCCGCGATAAATAATAAATGGCGGAGGAAAAGGGATTCGAACCCCTGCGCCGCTTTCACGACCTCTTGGTTTTCAAGACCAACCCCTTCAACCGGACTTGGGTATTCCTCCAAAAAATTTAAAATGGTGCCCGAGGCCGGACTTGAACCGGCACGAGTGATTAAGCTCGCAGGATTTTAAGTCCTGTGCGTCTACCTATTCCGCCACTCGGGCAAGGCACTGTCTTAATACATAAGACTTCTTCATTATAATATCAATTAAAAGAAATATCAAGTTTTTTTGATAAAAAACAGATAAAAAATTATAAAACTTGATTACTATTTACAGCTAATACTAGAAAATAAGTAGATATTAGCATATTTTTCATATAACTTAAACCAATTTACGATTTATCTTTCATACCCATTTTCTCTAGCTTTTCTTCCATCCAAATAGGTAATTGTTTTTTTAAAGGAGCAAAACCGTGGTCTATTTCCATATCTTTTTTTATTCCATATTCAGTATTTCTAATACTACATTTTAATTTTTTACAAGATTCATCCACATCTAATATTTTACAAGGAATTTTATCCCCTATTTGGGCATATTCTTCTACATTACTTACAAAGTGTTCGCTTAATTCAGAAATATGAATTAATCCACTATAGCCATTTTCAAAACTTAAAAAAACACCATATGTTTCAATTCCAGTCACTTCACCAGTTACCAAATCATTTTTATTATAATTGCTCATATAACCACCATGAACATTATATCCAATTTTACTTTACTTGTGAAGTTGAAACTTTTATAATAAAAGAAAGAAAGGAAAAAACATGGAAAAAGAAGAAATAATAAATAAAATACAAACTGGATTAGATGATTTACGTCCCTTTTTAAACATGGAAGGCGGAGACATTGAATTTATAAAATACGAAGAAAACTATCTCTATGTCCGTTTAACAGGAGCCTGTGCACTATGTGGCTATCAAGATGTAACTTTAAAAGATAACATTGAATTATATTTAAAAGAAGAAATACCAGAATTAAAAGGAGTTATAAATGTAGAGTTATAACTCTGTTTTTAAAATCCAAGAAATCGGCTCAAGCGGAACATAATTCCGAAATAAATAAAATACATTTTTTAAAAACTTTTCATAATCTTGAACTTTATCTATAATAGGAAGCAAGCATTCTTCCTTTTCATTTTTTTCAATGATTTTCTCGTGTATATCAAAATAATAAGACGGATACAAAAGTCTTGCATAAAGCATTGAAAGACTATATAAATCTGGTTTTCTCATATCAACATATGCTTTTAAATCTATCATTGCCAACTCTTCGTCATAGAAAAATAAAGATTTAATATAACTAGCCACATCCCTTACCTCTATATCAAATATAAAATTCAAAGGATTATCAAAATTTAAACGAATATTAGGATAATTTACTCGTCTATGTGATAAAACTATAGGTGTATTAGAAGGCATTGGAATACGTTTAGAAATAAAATTTACATATGCAATTGCGTTTTCAGCGAGTCCCACATAATAACTAAAGCTATTTACAATAATGGGATAATCTTTTCCAAGCTCATGGACTTGATACTCAAAAAAATCAACCTTACTGCTCCATAAAGTAGCCCACTCATTACGATATAAAGAACTTTTTTTAGCATTTAAAAAAAATTGTTTTTGAAAATTCATAATTTCCAAAATTCCATATTCAACTTTAGGATGATTTGTTTGTACCAAAACATAAGGAACATTTCCAACCATTGTTATATAAGAATTATTTTGATTAGGTACAAATGTAAAAATAGGAATATTTTTTTTTAACAATTCCTCCATAACAAGTAATAATTCTTGAAATTCTTTTTCTGTACGTTTTAATTTTGTAAAATAAAATGCATTTTCTCCGATTTCAAAAAAAGAATAATCTTTCTCATCTTTTATATTATCTAGTTTAATATGATAGGCATACAATATATTTTCTTTCATAGTAGAATATATGAAAAAAAGTTTAAGATTAGACTTAAACTTAAGCAACTTTTGCTAAAACTGGCGCAGACTCTAAACTAGCCATATCAGCTGTCGGAACCTCAGTTGGAAAAGGAATAACATTATCCATCGTATTTTGTGACGTCATAACTTGACTATTTTGAATATTAATCGCGTTTTGTTCAGCTGTAATAGCAATTTGTTTTGCTGCTTCTGCATTCTTAAGATATTCTCGTGAGTCTTGATAAAGTTTAGAAGCTTCCATTTCAGCAGCAATCATATCTTGTCTAAAAGTACCTAGAATTGCTTCCTTTTTTTCTTTACGTTCTGCATTAATAGCACTTATTTTTTGATCACATGCCAAATCTATAGCATCTAATTGTTGGATTAATTCATCATATTTAGAAGAAGCTGGCGCTTCACTTACAATCTCAACTCCTTGTGAAACTGGTTCTGGAGAAACAACTGGCGTTTCTGTCACTTCTGGCATAACTGGTGTTTCTACTACTGGAATTTCAGCAACTGGTTCCATCACAGGTTCTGAAACTACTGAAGTTTGAACAGGAACTTCAATAGGTTGTTCTACCGTTACAGTTGGAACTTCTGGGATAGGAGCTGACACAACATTATCTATACTTGTTGGTTCAGGAGAAACCGTAGTAACCTCTTCCACTGGAACAGAAGGTTGTATATTTTCAACAACTGGTTCCATCACCTCAGCTTGTGATACAGCTGGCATAGGTTGTTCTACAGTAGAAGAAACAGTCATTACATTTGCTATTTGCGTTTTAGAAAAACTTACTACTCCATCTCTTTGAGGTGCACTAACTTGTAGTTGACGGCCAGGACCCATAGCTTTCTTTGTTTCAATTACCTCATTCAAAAAAATAACTTTACAATCCATTATTCTACACCTGCCATTTCTACATTATTTTTAATCATATTAATAATAATAGTTTTTACTTCTCCCCATGCTGCTTCATCATTTATACTCTGATATAAACCATCTTTTTCCCAAAAAAATTCTAAAACATTATTTCCATTATTTTGTTCATTTTTATCTACAACTAAGATTGGAACATTTTTTATATTTGGTTGTGCATCACTAACAGATTTAAAGTGACAAACTACAGTTCTTTCTTCTTTTTCTCCATTAGGATTTTCTAAAATAATTTTTTCTTTCATTTCATATGCCCTCACTATTCTAAAAAAATTATAACAAAAAAGAATACAATTAGCAATAACAAATTTCTGAGAAAAAAACTCTATTTTTCCATTTTTTCCTTGCTTATTATAAAATATCTACATCCATAAGCACATTGCATTTCTAAATATTCTTCTACCTTATCTATATCATTAATATCTTTAAAATTAGGATTTGATTTACTATTAAAACCTTTTAATCGTAATTTACCATAAGAATAATCTCCTACAATATAATCAAAGTTTTTAAAATAATCAGTATATCTCATTTGCAAATCTTCCTCTTGAAAACCGTCTTTATAATTCTTCATCAGTAAATACTTTTGATTATTAAGTATAATATATTCCATAACTCACCTTATAAAATAATAAATAAACTCATAAGAAGTACGGATGTCACAAGTACACTTGCAAATAACAAGAAATCAACAAAACCATTCCCACTTGTAACTCTATTCCCATAACGTTTATAATAATTCACGGCTTTTGCTAAAACTTCATCTTTATTAGTAGCATTTAAATCAACTTTAAAAAACTGACATACTTGCTGATTCACGTTTCTTAAATCCACATCATTTAACAAAGATATTTGTTCCATAGAATACCCTAACAACATATAGGCCTCTGGTAAAAGCGTACTTCTTCTTACTTCTTCTAATGAAAAATTATGATTAGACATATAAATAGAAGTAGCAAAATACATATCAATTTCATTGATATCTACTAAAAATCTTTGAAGATCATTTTGAATAATTGGATTCGAATTTTCTTTTAAATATAAATAACGCCGAAATGATTCAAGCTGCTCTGAAGATAAATTCATATTTTTTTGTTTACAGAAATACATATCAATTAAATACTGTTCAATTTTTAGAAAAGAAGTATTTGGCTTTTTCATTTGATTTACTTCATCACGATAAGTCATAAACAAATTTTTAAATTTTTCTACTTTTTCTAAAGAAAAACCATACTTAACAAGATTATTATTAAAACCACCCATATTATTTTCATTACGAGTTATATAAGGATTTATAATATCCAATTCTCCATAAATAAAGACCAACGTACGAATAGCCATTACAGGAAAAGAAGAAAATTCTATAGACTCTGGTTTATCTTTATATTTTAAATAGCTTTCGATAGCACTAGATAACATCTCATTAATAAAAGGTTTTCCTATCATATATACTCACCCTATTGTAAGTATATCACAATTTTTTTTAGAAAGGAATATCAAAAAAAGCACTTCTACTCTCTAACATTCCTCCATAAAGAGAAGGAACTTTCCCTTGTATTACTTTAGAATCTAACAACAATTCATATTGAAATGATTTTTCTTCCATTGTGATCGGAGTTAAAATTTCATAATTTACAGTAATATCCAAATATACTTCTAGCAAAACATTATTAATTCCATAATCTCTTACTCTCGTTTTTACACTAGAAAAAACGGAATGAATAAATTTTACTAAAACAGGAATTTTGGGACCTAAATTAGCTAAAAAAATAGAATCACTTAATAATCCAATTGGAAAAAATAGTAACAGTCCATCCTCTTGTGCATATGTTTCATCTTTCATAAGATATTCATTTAAAATAGTACAATCCATTATATTATTTTCTAAATCATTTGTAAGACGATCTGCAAGCTGATATATCTTCATCATATCATAATCAATACCAGATATTTCTCCTTCCTGATTTTCAGAAATTTTAAGAAAATTATCGGAAGAATTTTTTTCTAAAGTAAATGTTTTAAAATTACTGGCAGTATGTAAAATATATTTATTCATGCTAAGTTCAGCAACATGAATTAACTTTGGCGTAAGATTATTACTAAACCAAGAAAAAAGAAGAAATACTAAAATGATAACGCTCAAGATAACAAAAGAAATTTTAATAGACAATAAATTTTTTTTTTTATAAAACAGTTTCATATAATATTATATGAAATAAATATCAGAACAAAACAAAAAAGCTAGTATTAATTACTAACTATAATTTTCTCTTTAAATAAAAATTAACTCATAAACCAACCTAATTTTAAGAATTCATTTAAGAAAAGAATAACTCCTACAACAATTGCCAAAAATACAATAATAATTAATATCTTTAAAAAAACATTACTAGCTCCATCTTTTAAATCTTCAAAATCAGAAAAATCCTTTTTATCAAATGTCATACTATTTGTATAAAAGGAATGATCCATAGTGGTTTCCAAAGAATCATCTTCTAAGTCTATATTACTTGTATCAAAATCTTTAGTTTCTAAAACCTTCATCTCTTCTGTAAATTCTTTTGCGCCAACTACAACAGTGTTGTCATCTCCTTTTAAATCACTAAGAATATCAAGAGGATCTAAATCATCTACATCCTCATCTTCCAAAGGCATTTCTTTATTATTTTTATTTTGATATTCATTTAAGTTAATGGTATTAATTAGTTCAAGCAATTCATCTTTCGTTTTACGTTCATTATTTTCTGCTTTTTCTTTTGCTTCTAATTCCAAACTTTTCAATATATCAAATTGGGTATCTCTTATTTTTTTTAATCTTTCCTTTTGATAATCCACTTCTTTTTCTTCTCTTGCTTGTTCTAAAATAGCATTGATATCGTATTCACGAGTTTTTTCAAGTTCAAGAGGTTCTTCCTCCGATACTTCAAATTTCATGCTTCTTTTTTTAGGAGGTTCTTGATAATTTTTTTCTAAAATTTCTTTAATTTTATTTATATCTATTTGCGAGTCATTTTCCCCAATAACTTTAGCATTACTTTCAATATTAAAATTATTTAAATCACTATTTTTTATTTCTTCATAAAGGCTTGTATTTTTCGATACTCTTTTTGGAGCATATCCTTCGCTAAGGCTTTCATATTTATCTACTCTTGTTTTCATAATACGTATCCTTTCCTACATAATATAACATATTTTGACATGTTTGAAAATGCGTATTTATTGTTTTTTAGAAAAATTCTAGTTATAATAGACATTATGAGGAGTGAAATTTATGAAGAAACTAAAAGTAAATACAGAAGGATGTATAGAATGCGGGGCTTGTGTAGGATTAGATCCTGAACATTTTACATTTAATGATGATGGTCTGTCAGTTGTAAAAAGTGAAGAAAATATTGATGAAGAAAAAATACAAAATATTGTTGAAGTCTGTCCTGTAGGTGTCATTTCCTATGAAGAATGTGAAAACAATTCCTGCGAATGCGAGACAAAATGCCATCATTGCGAATGCCATTCTTTCGAAGAAGACGAAAAAGCTGCCTAATAAAGACAACTTTTTTATTTTAAAGAAAACAATTTTTTTACCTCTTTTATAGACAAACGCCGAGACTCACCAGGAGTTAAACCTGCTAAAGTTAAAAAGGCATAAGTTTCTCGTTTTAATTTTATAACGTCATGTCCAAGAAAACTCATCATTTTTTTTACAATATGATTTCTACCTTCCGTAATTCCAATATAAATACTTGAAGTATTAGCTTCTTTATTTATCTTTTTTATTTTAACATAAGTCGGTACCACCTTACGGCCCTCAATAATAAGTCCTCTTTTTATTTTCATAAATTCTTCTGGTGTAATAATTCCTTCTACTTTAGCTAAATAACATTTTTCAATATTATTAGAAGGATGCATTAATATATTAGCTAAATCGCCATCATTCGTAAGTAACAAAAGACCAGTCGTATTATAATCTAGTCTACCTATAGGATAAATCCTTGCTCTTGTTGGAATAAGAGAAACCACCGTTTTTCTTCCTTTTTCATCACTAACACTTGAAATAACACCTTCTGGTTTATATAAAAGATAATATTCTTTTTCTTCTTTTGAATTTAAAACTTGGCCATTTACAATAATTTCAGCTTCATAATTTACTTTTGTTCCCAATTCCGTAATTTTTTTCCCATCTACATATACTTGTCCTTTGACAATATATTCTTCTGCTTTTCTTCTCGAACAAAACCCAGAATTAGCAATTACTTTTTGTAGTCTTTCCATAAAAGCACCACCTTTCAAAAAATAAACTTAAAATTAGAACTATAAAATAAAATTTTTAACGATAGTTTTTTTCATATTCTGAGATTTCAAGTTCAAACATATTTTTCATTTCTTTTGGAATACGCGCAAAAGAGTTATTTTCTCTTCCTTTGTATTTCAATCTTAAAAAGGAAGCATGCAACCCCAATCTTCCTAATGGATTTTTAGAAGAACCATATTTTTTATCTCCAATGATTGGATGCCCAATATCTGCTAATTGTACTCGAATTTGATTTTTTCTTCCTGTATCAATTCGAATTTTAAGTAAAGAATATGCTCTAGTTCTTTTCAATACTTCATAATGAGTAATTGCAAGAGTACCGCTAGAATCTTTAGTACTATAAACTTTTAATGTTTTATCTTCTTTTAAATAAGACTTAAGAGTAGCACTATCCTGCTTTACACATCCTTCTACAATGGCAAGATACTCTCTAATAGAAGCCACTTCATTCCAATTATTTTGTAAATATTTTTTTAATTCCTGATTTTTAGCAAAAACAACAATTCCAGAAGTATCTTTATCCAAACGGTTTACAATAAAAACTTTATTTTTAGGATATTTCTTTTTTACATAAGTACTTGCTTCAAAATATAAAGTTTTTTCTTTTATCTTTTCTGTTCCCACTGTCAGTAATTTAGCAGGTTTATTTACAAGTAGTAATTCTTTATCCTCATAAAGACAATCCATTTTTTTCATAATTTACACCTAATTCTTTTGTATTTTGAAATTCATAAGTAACAATTTCTCCAGTTTCATAATGTATAGTACAAGAAAAGATATCATTATCAAAGTTAGCATACTGTAGCACGTTAGCAACATAAAATGGGTCAAACGCCTCAATCGCTCCATTAAAAATTTCTTCATAACTAACTGTATTAGGAACACTTCCGTATCCAGCGTGATAACTCATGACACCTCTTACCAAATCATGTTTTTTATTAATTAAATAAGAAAGATATGCCGTTGAAACATTTATATTTTCTGCTACATTATAAAACGCATTAATTCTTTTTATAATTTGCCATTCTCCTGTTTGCAAAAGCTCATATGCACGTTTTAATTTTTGGCTATCTTCTTCATTAAATAAATCACTTTCAGATAATTCTTTTAAATTACTTATTTCATAAGAATCAAAAGCTGGTGGTAACACAAAAATTTTATCATACCCAATAACCTTATCCTCTAAAAAAATAGGAGCCACAATTTCTTCTCCGCAAATAGCACGTGTAAGCTGTCCTATGTTTTCTTTCATCTTACCAGCCACGTCGACTTCATTTTGGTCAAATATATGATATCCAATATCTTCTAAAAGTGTTGGAGAAACTATATCATTTTCAGAAAAACGCTCTCTTGTAAATAAGCTAATAAGTATATTTTCATCGAGTCCATATCGTTTCGCATAAAAGCTAATATATTCTCCATATATTTCTTTAGTTCGTATACATTTTTGCATTCCCAAATAATCCGTTGGAACTACATAAACTGGAATAGAAATTACATTATTTTCTAACTGCTCTACATCTGGTTCAACATTTTGCGACTCTTCTATAATAATTTTAGGTTCTTCAAAAGACTCAAAAGCTTCTGTAACTTGATACGTATTAGAAAATTCATTCGTTTCAGTAATTTTTTCTTTTTTAGGTAAATAATGTGCTCCTACACCTATAATAAGAGCAGCCGCGGCAAAGGAAAGCATAATTTTAACGCCAGACTGTACTTTTCCAGAATTTATCACTCCACTTTGAGATTGTAATTTTAATTTTTTTGTTTTTTTAAGCTTCGGAGTTAAAAGTAAAGTATAAAGTTCATCATTTCTAACTTTTATCTCCGTAATGATTATTTCTCCATTTTCACGAATGAAATAACGATATAAATGCCTTCCTATTTCAATTTCTGAACGTTTCTCAAAAATCTTACAAGGTTCATTTGCTAAAGACTCAGGAATACACTTGTAAAGTGCCTCTAATATTTTCCTTTTGTCAATTTTCTTTACTTCGTCATTTGTACTTTCTTTTGGTATCATTCTTCATCACCATACTCATTCAAAAAAGATTCAATTTCTTTTAATTCAAGCTCGTCTGTAATATCTTGTAACACCCCATTCTCGTCGGTAGGTTCATAAGAAGAAACAAAAACGTCTTCATTTTCATTATCTGTATATTCATAAATAACATAATATTTCTTCCGAGATTCAGAATACATAGTAGTTATAACAGTACATTCTTTACTTCCATCATCCGTATCTAAGAAAAAAGTCTCATCTTTCATTGGATTCATGTTAATTTTTCCTTTCCTTTATTATTTTATCTATCGCTTTTAATACACCAAGTTTAGCTGTATCATAAGTTAACCCACCCTGTTCAAAGGCAATAAATGGCGCGCGAATTGGCCCATCACAGGATAATTCAATCGAAGAGCCTTGAACAAAAGCTCCAGCTGCCATAATAACTTGATCATCATACCCCGGCATATCCGTTGGAACTGGCGTAACATGGGCATCAATTGGACTTCCAGACTGTATTCCTTCACAATAGGAAATTAAATCTTTTGCATTACCAAAGTGAATCGTTTGAACAATATCTGCTCTATGCTCAAAAGGATTTGGGTCAACAAAATAACCTAACTGATTTAACATATAACTTGCTAAAACACCTGTTTTTAATGAACTTGCAACGACACTAGGCGCAAAAAAGATGCCTTGTAAAAACTGTTTATTAACGCCCAAACTAGGTCCAACTTCCATACCTTCTCCTGGTAATGTTAATGCCTCTGAAACAAGCTCTACGTATTCTTTTTTTCCAACAACATAGCCACCATTTGGAGCAAGACCTCCACCTAAATTTTTTATAAGAGAACCTACAACAATATCTGCTCCAATTTCAATTGGTTCCTTTTTATCTACAAATTCACAATAGCAATTGTCAATCATAACAATAGTATTTGGACTAATTTTTTTAATGAAAGAAATAACTTTTTCACATTTTTCAATACTTAAACTTTTTCTAGAAGAATACCCCCTACTTCTTTGAATTTCAACAACTTTTACAGAATGAGATTTTAAATATGCTTCAATCGTAGAATAATCAAAATCATCCTCTATTAAATCTATTTGATCATAAAGTATTCCAAAGCTCTTTAAAGAACTTTTATTTTCTTTAATACCTATTACTTCATGAAGGGTGTCATAAGGAAGTCCGGTAATAGATAATAATAAATCATTAGGCCTTAAAAGTCCGAACAAAGTCTTTGCCAAAGCATGAGAACCAGATATAAACTGATTTCGAACTAAAGCACTTTCGGCTTTAAATATAGTTTTATATACTTCTTCTATTACATCACGACCAATATCTCCATAACCATAGCCAGTGGTACTAGCAAAATGAGCTTCACTTACTTGGCTACTCCAAAACGCATTCATAACTTTAGCAGAATTATACTCACATATACTATCAATATCAGAAAAAACACTTTCTAATTCTTGAGTAGCTTCTTCATATAAATCTATTGTTTCTTTTTCAAAATTCAAAAAATCTTTCATATTTACCTCACTATTTCTATTTCTCCTGTTTTTTCAGAATGAATCAAATCTATAATTTTATCAACAGCAATTTCTAAAGGAACAAATGGCATAGTTTCTTTAATATTATCAGGAATATCGTTCATTGGAGTATCAAGCCAACCAAAAGCAATGGCATTTACTCTAGAATTTTTAAAATGTTTTGCAAAAGATTTCGTCATAATATTTAAACCAGCTTTTGAAACATCATATTCCATCGTTACTACATCATATTGATCAATAGCATTATCAGAAGAAATATTTAAAATAACACCATTCTTTTCTTCAATTTCTAAACCAAAATATTTTATCATAGAAAAAGGTCCTAGTGTATTTAATTTAAAAACTTTTAAAAAAGTTTCTTCTGTTTTTTCTTCTAATTCACTAACAAAATCAATTGCGGCATTGTTAATTAAAATATCAATTTTTATATTTCTAGCATCTAAGATTTCTTTCAGATTAACAATGCCTTCTTCACTTGAAATATCAGCTTGAATTAAGAGAGATTGATTCAAATATGCTTCGTGAAGTTTTGACACATTTTCTTTATGACTATAATAATGCAAAATAACAAAATAACCTTGATCTAATAATGTTTTTGCTAATTTTAAACCTAATCCTCCTGAAGCACCAGTAAGTAATACATACTTCATAATAAAGCCTCATATTCTTTTTTCGAATTCCCAATAATTAAAAAATCACTTGAAATAAATATAGGTCTTTTCACTAACATACCATCACTAGCAAGTAACTCAAATTGTTCTTCGTCACTCATAAAATGCAATTTTTCTTTTAAACCTAATTCTCGATATAAGATACCACTAGTATTAAAAAATCTTCGTACAGGTATATTAAATTTAACAGACCAATCTTTTAATTCTTTTTTACTTGGTTTTTCTAATTTAATATCTCTATCTTGATACGCAATTTTGTTTTCATCTAAAAAAGCTTTTACTTTTTGACAAGTTGAACATTTTGGATAGTAAATAAAAAGATTCACAGTACCACTTCCCATGAATCTATTATAAAGGAAAATACAAAATTTGCATAGATAAATATTTTTCCCCAACCTTTTTTTCTTTAGTACTATGTAACATTTTAAATAAGAATTTAGTTTAATTCTAAATACTGGTTAATTATTTTAGATGACATAGATCTAAAACACCAATTCTGTACAAAACCTTCATTTTGATTCACAAAGATTGTAGGTTTCTTTATAAAGAAGAAAATCTAATTCTTTTTAGAATAATCTTTTAGTTTTTTATTCATATCAAAATATCCTGTTGATTTATGAAAGAGAAATAATTGCTATCATAAATCGGGTAATCCACTCGCGTATATAATAACCGCAAGTAAGTATATATTTCTGTGTAGGTTCCAACTGTACTTCTTGGATTCGTTCCTAATTTTTTTTGTTCTACTAACACACAAGGAGATAGATTACTGATACTATCCACATTAGGTTTGTTTATTTTGAGTAAATTTTTAGCAATATAGGTTGACAAAGTTTCATAAAATGAAGTTTGAGCCATAGCATATATACAATCAAAAACTAAAGATGATTTCCCACCGCAAGAAACTCCTGTCACAACATTAAATTTATGTTTATCAGATATTTTTTAAATTATCACTCGATCCTAGATTATAGGGGAAGAAAATTATAATCCACATAAACTATGTTAAAATCACTGCCAGATGAATTGCCAAGCATATTACATGAATTAATTTTCTTGTATTTGTTCTTCTGTTAATTTATGTTTTTATGAGGTATTTTACTATTTTCATGATATTTGTCCATACCAAGATTACTGTTGCAAAGTCTACTCCTAATAATCGTTTATATTTATTTGGCCTTAAATTAGTTAATTCTTCTTTACTATATACTTCCTTCATTTTCTCCAAAAATAGCCTTTTTCTCATATCTAAGCATATACATTCTAACAGATTTTTAATTTCCGAACAACTCTATTATTCATTTATTTGAAATATTATGGGTTTGGAAAGTTTGAAATGAGATATAAAGGTTCTAATAATTTTCTGCCATTATTCTTATTTAATATTATCTAGTATAAATTGAATATCTTCATTCTTACAATCTTTTTCGTATAAAGTTTTTAATTCTTCTTTGGATAGTTCAACTAAGTATTTATCAAATTCTGGTATGATACTAATAGAATCTAGAGGATATCCTGGATTTCTTTTTTTACTAGGTTTATCAATAAAATAGAAATGATCTCTACTCCAAGTCAATTCTTTGCTTCCATTATCATTACAAATTACCATTCCATAAATATATTTGGCAGTTAATCTTCCGCCATATTTTTTTACCAAATCAATATAATATGTTATTATCTCCTCATCAGATAATTCTTTCCCATTTACTCTTCTTATATGAGTCCCAGGCTGTTTATCCTCTGGTAATTCTTCAATAAATAAATTATTATCTATGCCTATGGTTGGAATATGGGTCGCATCCCAATATGTCTTTGCCTTTATATAAGCATTTTCAATTGCGTTTTTTCCATTTTCTTCAATATCTAATTTAAAATCTAAATCTTTTATAGTTATTAACTCTATTCCGTTTTCTTCAAGCACTTTCTTATACTTTAAAATTTTTGATTGATTTGTTGTTGCAAATAAAACTTTCGTCATTTTTTCTTTCCTCCTTAAAATTATTTCTTTTTCAAACCAAATTGAGATAGATGGGCAATTAGTTTATATTTTTAAATCTATCTATCGATCTATAACCCTTTGCTCATTTTTTAGATTGTGAACTTATGTCAAGTTTTAGGACACATATTTCTTGACATACACTTCATTTACAGTCCCTTTATAATTTAATATTTTTCATTTCGTCTTGTAAAACATCACTTACTTCTTTTAAATGCCCTGTTCGTTTATTTTTTAATTTATAAAATTGAAACAACCCATAACCTGGATATTCATTTCCTTCTACAAGCACAGGTCCGTCATTAGTGAAAGCGATATCCCAACCAATATATCTTACTTGTGGTATTTTCAAAGCAAGATGAGTAACCATATCAAAAGCTTCTTTTACACCCTTAATTTTTACATCTGCAAATTTTTTACCTGTAAGTGGATGTTTATCATATAAATTGCCATAATCATCAATAACATTAGAATCAATCTTACCATTCTCACTAAGACTAAAATAAATATCATTTGTACACCCTATAACATCAGAGTCATCCTGATTAATGCGAAAAGCATTATTTAAAATAGTAACCTTACCATCTTTATATAAAGTAACAATCCGAAAAGAATTTACCACATTTGGATTAATTTCATTCACTTCATCACTTTGTATAATAGCTTCTTCTACTAAGAATTGTTTTTTCTCTAATAAATTGTCATATAATTTCTTAATATTCTTAAATTCACTTAATTTAATTTTAGTAACTCCATGCCCACCTTCTCCAGTAGGTGTTTTAGCAAATACAACATCTTTGTTTTTTAAAAAAAGCTGAAATTCTTCAAAAGAACATTCTCTTAAATTCACATAATCCCTTTTTAAATATTCTTGAAAAAATTTATTAAATAGTAGTTTGTCATGCAAAATGATCTCATACTTTTCATCATTCAAATAATCAAGTAAACGATAAAACTTTTTTGCTGTCACAAAAGTATCTTTTTCTTTTTTGGTTAAATTAATATAATCTCCTCTAAAATAATCAGTATATCCACACCCACGAGTTAAAAAATTCCAATAAATATCCATCTTTACTTTGAATTTTGATTTATTATTTTCTTTTGCAATAATTCTTACAAACTCATTCATTCTTTCATGATTTAAACCTTTTACTTTTCTTAGTAACCAACGATATACATTCATAAAATACCTACTTTCTATTTCATACTATCAAATATTTTTAATAAGTTCAATTCATATATTTTGAACTACACTATTTATTCGTATCATTGTAATAATAAAATTCTTCTATTTGCCTTGCAACTTCTTCTAAAGAATCAAACTCACTTGAATCTGTAATATCAGATAAAAGAAATAAAAGTTCAGACATATCTTTACAGCTTGTAAATGAAATATGATAATCTTCTAATACTTTTTGCTGATACTTGGTTAAATAAATATTTTCCTTCACTTTTTCAAGAGTATTATTTTCAACTAAATTTGCAAATTCTTCTTCTAAATTCATATCACTCATCCTTATCAAAAAGATTTTATCATATTTTTAACAAAGAAAGCTATAGTAGTAGTATGGTGATTCAATGAAAAAACATATTATAAATTTTTTTAGATTATTTTTACCTATAATATTAGGAGGAATTACAGGATTTCTTATTAAAGATTTTATTGATTTTAATAGCATTATAAAACCTCCACTCGCACCACCATCATGGTTGTTTCCTATAGCCTGGTCAATTCTTTATTTATTAATAGGACTTGCTTATTATTTATATAAAAAAGAATTTGAAGAATTTTCTGAAATCGAAATAATATACTTTTTGCAACTGTTTTTCAATTATGCATGGACAATTATATTCTTTATTTTAAAATGGCGATTCTTTTCCATCATTTGGATATTTATTTTAATAGGTTTAAATATTTTACTCACAATAAAATTTTTACAAAAAAAGAAGATATCTGGATATTTATTAACTCCTTATCTTCTTTGGCTTTGTTTTGCAACCTATTTAAACATCGGTATTTACTTATTAAATTAATCCTTATTTTCATAAGCAAGCAAATCCCGAATATCTTGTTCTGACAAACTTTTCAAATATGCATTATCATCCATATCTTCTTCTATCATTTTACCAGATAGAATTTTTTTCTTTTCTTGTAAGGCTAAAATCTTTTCTTCAATCGTTCCTTTACAAATAAGTTTAATAACTTCAACTGTATTTGTTTGTCCAATTCGATGAGTTCTATCTGTTGCCTGATTCTCTGCTTGGGGATTCCACCATAAATCCAAATGAATAACTACATCAGCACTAGTTAAATTTAACCCAGTTCCACCACTCTTTAACATAATTAAAAATACATTAGTATCATCTTTATTAAAAGCATCTACAAGCATTTGTCTTTTTTTACTAGAAACATCCCCAGCTATAGTATAACTAGATATATTTTCTTTATCTAATTCCTCTTTCACAATATTTAATGCCGTTTTAAAACTTGTAAACAATAATATTTTATGGCCATTTTCAACAATTCCTTTAATTTGCTCAATTAAATTTTCAATTTTTGCACTACCCCCATGATAGCCCTCAATACAAATTCTAGGGTCAATACAAAGTTGGCGTAACTTGGTAAGAAGTGAAAGAATTAACATCTTATTTCTTGTAAATCCTCCATTTTGAATTAATTTTTCCATCTCATTGTTTACATATTTTATTTCGGCAGCATAATACTTTTTTTGTTCTTCATTTAAATCAATAAAAATATTATTTTCAATTTTATCAGGTAAATCTTTCACAACATCTTTTTTCTTTCGTCTTAAAATAAAAGGTTTCACTTGAACTTTTAAACTAGATAAAAGTTTATTTGTATCTTCATCAAAATCTTTAATCTTATATTTTTGTTGAAACTTTACTAAACTTGATAAAAAGCCTGGCATTACAAAATCAAAAATGCTCCAAAGTTCAACAATAGAATTCTCAATAGGCGTTCCAGTAAGAGCAATCTTTGTTTCTGAAATTACACTTTTTACAGCTTTCGAAAGTCCTGTCTTTGGATTTTTAATATTTTGTGCCTCATCAATAACGAACAATCGGAAAGACATATCCTGATAAATTTCAATATCTTCTCGCAAAAGTCCATAAGAAGTTATATAAATATTTCCTTGAAAACTCTCAAGACTTGCCCGTCTCGAAACACGCGAACCAGCAAATACTCCAAATTTTAATTCTGGTGCAAATTTCAAAAATTCATTTTCCCAGTTATAAACAAGTGAAGTTGGACACACAATTAGAAATTTAAAATCACTTTGTTCTTGTAATATTTTTTTTATAAAAGTAATTGTTTGTAATGATTTACCAAGACCCATTTCATCTGCCAAAATACCGCCAAATCCACATTTACAAACTGTATACAACCATTTAACACCGTTCAATTGATAATCACGAAGTGTATTTAATTCTTCTTTCGTAAAAGAAATGTCAATATTTTGAAATTCTTTAAACTGATTTATAAACTGTTGAAACAAAGAATCCGTTTGAATAATTCCGTATTTTTTTTCTTTCAAAGAATCCAAATAAAGTGCCCTATATTTTGGAATGGTTCCAGATTCGCCTGAAATGTCTAACTCTTCAGTTAAGTCATTCAATTCACGTAGTTCTTCTTGATCTAAAGATAAAATATTACCATTTTTTAATCTATAATACTTTTTCTTATTTTTCATAGATGCCAAAATATTGTCAAGTTCTTGATTATCCAATCCTTCTAAGTCAAATTCATAATGTAAAATCTGGTCTTTACCAATAGAAAAATGTGTCGTCACAGAATTCTTCTTTAAAACACTAGTATTTTTCAGATTTTCTGAAGTAAACACTGAATATTTTTCAGATATTTCATCTAACCCTCCATCCATAAATTCACACAAATCATCAAAATCATCTAATAAGAAAATTCGATTCATTTTATGAAAGTTATAAGGATATAAAATGCGAATAACTTCATTCTCATAATCTACATCTCTAACAACATTTTGTGCTTCTTCAAAATAAGAGACTTCATTTTCATTATATAAAAATTTAGGATTACAAGTTATATTATCTTCATTCAAATCAAAATAAAATTTTACATCTGGTTTTGATACAATAACAAGATCGCCTACGCTTTCATCAAGTTTTAAAGAATCTTTAACAACCCGTAGCAAACTCTTTTGAAAATCAGGAAAAGACGATTCTGAAAACACAAATTCTGACATATGATTCTGGGTTAGTTCCTTTAAAAACAATTGTTGTTTAGAATTTAAATGATAAATCATATTTCCAGAATAAATATATTCATAATCATCAGTAAGCGCGACGCTTTTTTGGCCAATCTCTTCTACTTGCATTTTATAAACGTGATTTTCTTTAGAAAGATTCATCTTTAATGGAAAACTATTTTTTATTTCTACCCATCTTTCTTCCTCATTCATTCGAATTTTATCCGGATAGATTTGAAGTAATTCCTTAATACTCTCATCATCTAAAACAATCGAATTCCCTGTTCCATATCTTCTTTGCATCAAATTATTTATAAAGTTAAAAAGTCGTAAGCTTTTTTCACTAAAGAAGTGTTTTTTAGGATTATAAATAAAATTTGTTCCAAATTTAAATTCTTCTGCATTACGGTAAGCCATTTTAAAAGAATTATATTTTCCTAGTAATGAATACATTTTTTGAATACCAATTTTTACTTTTAAAACAAAAGTTGTATAATAATAAGAATCATCAAGACACAAATAAGGTACTACATTTACCTCTTCTTTTTTGGTAATTTCATCTTCATATTCTTTTTGAATTCTTTGCATCAAAAGGATTGTTTTTTGTTCAATTGTCTTTGTGTCTTGTACATTTAATAATTTATCGGAATAGCAAATTAAACAGGCGGCAACATGTTTACAAGAATGAGTCCCTTTAAACTGAGGACAAGTACAAAGAGTTTTCTGAATACTTCCAGCTTTTGTTTCAACCTGAACCATATATTTACGATAAGTTGATTCTGATTCAACCAAAAACTGAAATCTTTTTTGAGATTCTATAAGAGTAGAACCAACAAAATCTATAAAATCTTCATCATATTCCAAACCTTTTTTATAATCGCTTCTTGTAATAAATTTTAGTATTTCTTTTTCAACAGAATCCATTTTTGCCTCCTAAAAAATAAAAGTACTTTTATTGTACCATATTTTTGTAGAATCGCCAAACGCCTTTTCTTGCCTCATTATTCTAAAAAAGCTTTGTTTGTCGCCTAAAATGCTTCAAGACTTTTTTCTTTTGTAAATATTTAAAACTATAATTTAATTCTTGAATATCTTGCTCAAAATTTATCATAAAAGTATTTTTGATAAAATATTGTTCTAGCTTTAAACGCTCCTTTTTTGAAATGCCATTTAATTTTTCTATTTTTTCTAAAAAGAAATAAGTAAGACATATCTTATGGAAAAAAAATAAAATAGAATTTATAAAGTTTTGAAAATAAAAAACATAGTTTCCATTAAAAAGAAATGAGATTTGTTTTATGGTGCTTTGCATTTTTTCAAATTCAGATTCTATCCCTAATGAAAAAGTTTCAAAAATAAGAAAATACGCTTTTTTAATGTTTTCAAAATCTAAGGACATGGAAGCAAAAAAATTCTCATTTCCTTCATAAAAATTAATAATTTTCTGACACATAAAAAAAAGCTCTAATCTTTTTTCAAACAAATATTGTTTATTGCTTAAACACATCCCCTTTTGTGTTTGAAAAATCGTAATTAAAGAAATAATAAGCGCTAAAACAGCGCATACATTCTCTAAATTTAACATACCCATCACTTCTCATTTTATCCTTTTGTTTACTATCAGTTATCATTTTATCAAAATAATAAAAAAAGTTCCACTACTATTTTATAGAATGGAACAAAAAATTTATCAAAATACTATTCATTAATTTCAAAATGTTTAGCAAATTCTTTTAGATCATCTACTATAAATAAATCACTTGACCACTGGCCAGGCCATACAACGTATAAAAGAGATTTTCCATTTTTCGCGTTGCAATATGCTTCTGTTAAACTGGGTCTATCAGATTTATTTTTATGGTAAACACGATTTAGCTTCCCATCATTTGTTAATTCAAAATAACATAAAGTTGACATAGTAAAAGGAAATTTATCCTTCGCCTCTTTAACACTACGAATCATAAACACACCTATTTTCTAATCCCTATTATTAATTACTGCCAAACCAATTATCAAAATAATTGTCACAAGTATTCCTACCGCCAAAATATTTAATGCATCTTGAGGCATATATTGAAGTAAAAAATTGCTAATACTCGTCCATAAATCTTTAAAAAAAGACACTATAGGCTCAATAAATTCATTAAAAGAATCCAAAATATCTGTCAAAATATTTAAAGTAACCATACAAATACACTTCTTTCATTACTGTTAATTATCAGGACAAAAACATGAAAAAAATAAAGAAAGACTAATGAGGCTAGTAAACAAAA
>CAQRXS010000007.1 GCA_948874605.1 uncultured Bacilli bacterium
AACACAGGAGCATATACAAGAAATCAATTTAAGAAACGTTACCAAAATGCATTATCTTTAACGAAAGAGAAAAAACAATGATTGTAGCAATTGTTGGACCTACTGGAGTGGGAAAAACACGTCTAAGTGTTGAACTTGCAAAGAAAATGGACGCTATTATTATTAATTGCGATGCGATGCAAGTATACAAAGAACTAAATATTGGTACGGCTAAAATTAAAGAAGAAGAAAAAGATGGTATTCCTCATTACCTTTTCGATATAGTTTCAGTTGATGTTAATTATACCGTTTTTGATTATCAAAAGGATGTAAGAAATCTTTTAGAAACTTATAAAAAGAAAAATATTATTTTTGTAGGTGGCACAGGCTTATACTTAAAAGCAGCTTTATTTGACTATCGTTTTGAAAAAGAAGATACGAAACCTTTTGATGATTCTAAGTATTCTAATGAAGAACTACATGCAATGTGTTTACAAAAAAATCCTTCTTGTGAAATACATCCTAATAATCGCCGACGCTTGATACGTTATTTACAAAAAGAATCTACAATAGAAGTCGAGCCAAAACCTTTATATGATGTCAAAATTATCGGCCTTACAACAGAAAGAACGCATCTTTATGAAATTATAAACCATCGAGTTGACGTAATGTTAAAAGAAGGTTTAGAAAAAGAAGTAAAAGAATTATTTCAAAAAGAAATTCACTCCAAAGCCGTACAAACAGCAATTGGTTATAAAGAATTTTATTCCTATTTTGAAGGGCATATTTCCTACGAAGAATGTATTGATTTAATTAAAAAAAACTCTCGCCATTATGCGAAAAGACAGTATACATTCTTTAATCATCAACTCCCAGTAAACTGGTTTTCTGTAAACTATGAAAACTTTAATGAAACCATCGAGGATGTCCTACATTATTTAAAACTTAATTAATACTAAAAAAACACTTACTCAAGTGTTTCTTTTAATTCAAGATAAATACTTCTTTTAAAATCATGTTCGGTCACCATCACATCGCCACTTTCATCAATTTCCTTTAATTGTTTTGTAGTAATTAAAAAATATTTATGTTGAAGATAATCTTTGCCATCACTACTGACCGGATCATCCCAAGTAAGGTCTAAATGTAACCATTCCTCATTTATATAAATTGCATTCCATACATGTCCAGAACTTTTAGAATTTTTTTCTGGAGTCATTGCTACTTTAAAATTTGGCACCCCAAGTTTCGTTAGAAAAAGCGCCATGGCATCAGTATATCCGTTACACGTTGCATACCCCTCAATTAATGGACCATAAGCAATGTAAGAACGATAATCCGATGCATTTTCATTATTTCTTTCCACATCATATTTTGTGTGTTCAATAATATAATCATGAATGGTTAATACTTTTGTTTCTAAATCCATATCGCTTGTAATAATTTCTCGATAAATTTGATCAATCTTTTTGTTAATGATATTAATTTCTTCTTGACTGTAAAAATAATCAACCGAAATTGTAATATCTCCTGCTTCACTAATAACTGTTTTAACATTAGAGAATCCATTATACGGATGAACATAATTATTTAAATGGGTTAGTAAATCTTGATCTTGACTAAATTCTTTCACATCCTCCAAACAATTAATATATTCGCTTGGACAATAAAAAGTAAATTCTTTCCAACCATTATTTACTATCGTATAAAAAATATTTTTAATATCGCCTTTACTTAAAGGAGTAAAATTGTCTGTTGCTTGAACAAATAAAAAATTATCTTCCTTTGTATAAATGTTTTTAGGCTTTAAAATGACATCTGGTTCTTTTTTTATAAAATGAATTACTTTATTTGTTAAATTTTCTATATTAAAAAATAAAAATACAAGAAAAAGAAAACAAAGAAAAGGAACTATCGCTTGTTTTATTATATGTTTCATATGCATCAACCTAAATCTATTTTATCAAAGATTACAAAGCGCTTCAACGCAAACTTTACAATTCGACATTTTTAGTGTAGAATAGCTTTTTAAAAAGAGGGGGGAAATAGTATGCCATTTGGTTATGAATTAGAATTTTTCGGTGCGCCAATAAAAGAAATTGGTCAAAAATATAATATTTTATGTGCAAAAAAGAGCAACAAAAGTGATTATTTAAGTTTCCAACTTAAGTCAGAAATAGATATCACTTGTTATGAGGATTGGCGAGGTGGTGAATTAATATCTCCAATCTATAAAAATCTCGAATTATGCAAGAAAGAGTTGGCTGAAAAATTAATTATTTTGAAAGAAAATAGAGCATATTTAAAAAAGAATTCAGATGGAACAGGATTCCATGTTCATCTTCAAAGAACGCTGTTTCAAAACGATTTTGAAGCCTATAAATATTTTTTAAAATTTCTTTTAGCGTTTCAAACAGAAATTTATGACTTTGCGAAGGGAAAAGAAGAAAATTTAAGAGACTTAGGTGTTTATTATGCTGCACCACTTGATAAAAAAGATGTAAATGAGCTTTTAAAACAAAAAGATATTTTTAAAATACTAAGTACTTATCAATTTAAAAACGATTGTATAGATTTTTCTAGAAATATTGACACTGTCGAATTACGTTATTTTAACTCTAGCTTGGATACGTCTGTTTTATTTGAATATTTAGAGTTTTGCGTTCGTCTAGGAAATATGATTCAAAACAAAACATATGATTCGGAATTAATTGATTATTATTATAAAAGATATAAGAGTACTAATCGAAGCGTTAGTAAAGAAAAAGTACAAGCAATGAGAAGACTGCTAATTTAAAATAAAAAAATGACTTTTTATTAAGCCATTTCTTTTACTTTATGAGATAGTCTTGATTTTTGACGATCTGCAGTATTTTTCTTTATTAAACCTTTGCTAGTAGCGCGGTCAATACACTTTTGAGTATCAGCAAGGAGTCTTGAAGCATTTTCTTTTTCTCCAGCAGCAATCGCTTTATCGCATTCACGAATACAGTTCTTTACGCGTGCTTTTAATTCATGGTTGTTATTTGTTTTTTTTGCAATAACTTTAATTGCTTTTTTAGAACTCTTAATATTAGCCATATATATCTCCTTTCTTCATAAGTCAAACATAATTTTAACAGAAAGAATTCAGTATTACAAGTATATTTCATGGACTTTCCTCATAAATTTGACAAAAAATGCAACTTTTGTTAAGATAGCCCTTAAAAAAAGGGGAGTTTTATGACAAAATGTGATTCAGAAAGAAAATTTTATTCTTGGCTCGATTTAGGAAATTTAGAAGAAAAAAAAGTGTATTTTGAAGACAATGTCATTCCATGGATAAAAAGATGCAACGAATATCTAGAAGATGGATGTTGGATTCTTTGGAATGGAGAAAAATATTACTTTAAAACATTAGACAAAGAGGAAATATTACATGAACTTTTAGGAGAGAAAGTAAGCAACTATTTTGGGCTACCTTCTGCTCATTATATTCCAGCCTATGGATATATTGTTTGTAACAATAAAATAAAAAAAGTCTTTGGAGTCGTGTCTAAAATGGCGAGAAAAAAAGACAAAGAGTATGCAATTTTAAAAGATGTTTTAAGCCAAAAAGGATATCAAAATTTTGATGCTTTAGAGTTCTTAAGCAAAATTGACGAATTATTTCCAAATGAACCTATTCAAAAACAAATACGTGCTTTTCTAGTAAGAGACTATTTTACAAATGAATATGACCGCATGAATGACGAGCTTTTAATTGAAAAGGGTAGTCAAATAAAGTTAGGCTATTTAACAGATTATGCAGAAGAGTTTCGTTTATTTAACTTTAATATAACGTGCCCTAATTTATATCTACTTGCGTTAAATAACCAACGGATAAAAAAAGATGCAATTTTAATGAAATATTTTAGCAAAGCCTTAAAACTTGATTTAAGAAATTATATAGAAGAAATAAAAACAGAAAGATTAATTCGTATTGAAAATAAAGATTTTCATCGAATAAATCAATTCCAAAATATTCGAAGAAAGAAAATACGTACAAACCTTTCTTTATAAATCTTTAGTTTGTAGTTCTAAAACATTTTTAGCAGCATTACCATAAGCTCGCATAAGACCACCAGAACCGAGTTTCGTACCACCAAAATAACGAACCACGAAAATCGCACGATTTTTTAAACCATTTCTTTCTAAAATTTGATAAATCGGCATAGCACTTGTACCAGATGGTTCTTTATCATCACTTTTTCCTGCTGTGTTTGAAAGAATATATGCATAAGGAACATGTCTTGCTTTCTTATGTTCTTTTTTTAAAGTATCCCAAAGAATTTTAATTTCATCTTTTTCCATCACTTCGTAGTAATAAGCAATAAATTTCGATTTTTTAATTTCAAATTCATAGGTATTTAAAAGCTTCATAATATCACCTGGTAGTATGATACAATAGTTTTGATAAAAAAAGAAGATAAATTTAAATCCTATTATTTTTTACATATCTTTTAATTTATGTGGTAGAATAATATAGAAAAATTACAGAAAAAATATCTAAAATGGGGGTATAACTATGCTCAAAGAAAAGCTTTCACAAATTCCTAATCTACCCGGAAGTTATCAAATGAAAAATAAAGATGGGATTATCATCTATGTAGGAAAAGCAAAAAATTTACATAAACGCGTAAATTCTTATTTTAATCGTACACAAACTGGGAAAACGGCAAAATTGGTTAGTGAAATATGTGATTTTTCTTACATTGTTACCTCAAGTGAATTAGAAGCATTTTTATTAGAAATTAATTTAATAAAAGAATATGACCCCAAATATAATATTTTGTTAAAAGATGATAAAAGTTATCCTTATATTGAATTTATAGAAAAGCCTTATCCCAAATTAAAAGTTTCTCGTTATTTAACAATAAAAAAGCGTGATCACAAAAAATTATTTGGCCCTTATCCAAATGCCTATGCTGCAAGAAGAATTGTAAATTTATTGAATCGGTTGTATCCATTAAAAAAATGTGATGGAAATCCAAAAAAAGTATGTCTTTATTATCATATTGGCGAATGTTTGGGTTATTGTGAAAAAAAAGGTTCGGAAGAAGACATTTTGAAAATGAAAAATGATATTTTAGATTTCTTAAATGGAAATGATAAAATTTTAAAAGATAAAATTATGGAAAAAATGGAAGCTTATAGTCAGGCTCTTAATTTTGAACTTGCTATGGAATTAAAAAAAGAATTAGATTATATTAATATCGTTTTAGATCGCCAAAAAATAACACTACAAGATTTTACGAATCGAGACGTTGTTGGGTATTTCTTTGATCATGGATATATTTCGGTGCAAATTTTGTTTCTTCGAAATGGAAAGTTAGTAGGAGGGCACACAGATTTGTTTCCTGTTGTAAGTGATTTAGTTAGTGAGATGGAGTCTTATCTACCTGCATTTTATGCAAGGCATGAAATACCAAAAGAAATTATATTACCAAATGAAATCTTAACGGATGTACTAATGGAGTACTTTGAACAGAAATTATTTAGTCCTCAAAAAGGTCAGAAAAAACATATCTTAGACATGGCTACAGAAAATGCGAAAATTAATTTAGAAAATGAGTTAGAGTTGACACTTCGAAAAGAAAATTTAACAGAATCCGCAAATGAAGAACTAAAGAAAATTTTAGGTTTGGACATTTTAGATCGCATCGATTTATTTGATAATTCGAATCTTTTTGGCGATTGGTCTGTTTCAGGTATGGTTGTTTTTAAAAATGGGGTACCTGCGAAAAATGAATACCGGAAATATAAAATCAGCTTTGATAAAAATGATGATTACAATATGATGCGAGAAGTTATTTACCGTAGATATCAACGGGCTTTGGTTGAAAGAACAGAACTTCCAAATTTAATTATTGTAGATGGAGGCATCGGTCAAATTCATGCTTGTAAAGAAATTTTAGGAGAATTAAATTTAAATATTAAAGTATGTGGTTTAAAGAAAAATGATAAACATAGAACCAATGATTTAGTGGATGGAGATACTCTAGAATTAGTAGATATTCCAAGAGATAGTAATGTCTTTCATTATTTAACTAGAATGCAAGACGAAGTCCATCGTTATACGATTACATATCACCGAACAATTAGAAGCAAAGGTTCAATTAGTAGTGTATTAGATGGTATTCCTGGAATTGGTGCGAAAAGAAAAAAAGAATTAATAAAAAAATATGGGAGTGTTACTAATATGGAATCTGCGAGTGTGGAAGAATTAGCTTTAGTTGTTCCAAAAGATGTTGCGGAATCTTTAAAGAGTTATTTAGAAAGTCGAAAAATTGCGAAAGAAAAGGGGTAATTCGGCATTTTTGTTTGACTAATTAGTAAATAACGGTGTAAAATAATCTAAAAAAAGGGTGGTTTTATGGCTTTATCACAAATGGATATTATGGCATTACGAGGTTTCTTTAAAAAAACAGATCGAGTAAATGTTGCTCCAAGGGCTTTTTTGACGAAAAATTCCAAAGCAACATGTGACGAAGTATTAGCGCATATTGCCGATTGGCTTTCTAATATGTTTGATGCAGGCATTGATTCTAATGTTACGTGGAAATTAACAAACTATATTATTTTTAGTATTACATTCTGGCAGGACAAACAGTTCAAACTTTCTGATGAAACTTTAAACAAAATGAAAATTTCTTTGGAAAAATTTATGGAATCTAAAACCTATCAAGATTTAAGTACTCGTAGTGTAACATCATTAAAAAATAAGTATCAGTTAGTTGTAGAATATTTAAAAAATGTTAAAGTTGAAGAAGAAATAGAGGAAAAACCAAGCAATGAAGAGTTAGATTCTATTTATGAACGACTAAAAGCTTTACAAGAAGAATTAGATCGCACTAAACGTAGAAATGGAAAATTAGAAAAAAGTATTAGTTCCATGAGAACTTTAGAAGAAAAGCAACAGAATGAAATTAGGAAGTTAAAGAAAGATTTAGAGGAACAGAGAGATCAAATTAAAAGTTTGGAGGCAGAGGTAAGTGAAAAAGATATCTGTATTGGTGCACTACAATCAAGTCTAGCAAATAGGGAAGCTCAATTAAATAGTGCGCTTCTTAAAAATCAGCGACTTTCAAAAGCGGTAAGTGATAATAATAAAAAAGCCGAGACAGAAAGTACTATATCGGTGGAAATTGAAACTTTACGAAATCAACGGGATGCGTTATTTCTGGAATTAGAAGAACGACCAATTCGGTTAGTAAATCAAGCTGAAAATGAGAGTCATGATATTTTGTCACAAATAGAAGAAGAATTAATTTTTTATTTGAAAGAAGGGAAGCATTTTCCTACTATATTGCGCCATATTAATCAAAAGTATTTATTAAACGAAAGAGAACTTTTAACTATTTTAAATAAAATGCAAAACAGCTTTTTATGGCGTCAAGAATACCTAACATTAATTCCTAAAAAATACCAATTAGAAACAAAATATAATGATTTAAAAAAGGTTCAGATAAATATACCAGCTGATAAAAGGAAAAGTACTGTGTTATTTACTTCTGATTATCATTTTAGTATTTATGATAACGGTGTAGCAAAGAAAATGGACATACTTTATGAGTATGCGTCCAAAAAAGGAATTTCTAATATTTTTATGCTAGGTGACTTTTGGCATTTCTATACAAAAAAGCATAATAAGCCAACATTGGAAGAATTATCAAAGGCCCGAAAAAGAGTAGAAGAGTTTGCAGAAAAATTACCGTTTGACTCTAAAATAAAAATTTCTTCTTTTATGGATATAATCCAGTAGGAGAAATCGCGAGCGCAAGACCTGATTACTATTCATTAGGATATAAACATGCTTGTGTAACTATGAATTACCGTGACCAAGAAAATACTTTTATGTTTCATCATTTCGATAAGAGGCTTCTTCACGAAACAAAAGATGGTAAAATTTCGACACGTCAATTAAATCAAACAGTAAATGATTGGTATAAAACTACGCATTTTAATCGTTCCAATACTTATTTGGATTTCCATGGTCATTTTCATTTGTTTCATTTTGACGCTGAAACTAATAATTTTTCTTTGCCTTCCTATGGGCATGATAGGCTTAAAGATGGTTTAGTCGAAGCCAATGTTTATTTTGAAAATTCAGGAAAAATTGAACAAGTTGTATTTACGCCTTTTACTCTCCAAGGTAACTTAGAAAAAGGTGCAAAAATTGTATATAATAAAAAATTAAAAAAATAAAATTCTTGATTTTCATTTAGATACATAGTATCTTTAAATTAGAAAGAGGTAGAAATGAAAAAATATGATTATTTGATTGTTGGAGCAGGCCTTTTTGGCGCAACATTCGCTCATGAAATGACGAAACAAGGAAAGAAATGTTTAGTTATTGATAAACGTGATCATATAGGTGGTAATGTTTATTGTGAAGATGTGAATGGAATACATGTTCATAAATATGGTGCTCATATTTTCCATACGTCCGATAAAGAAATTTGGGAGTATGTTAATAATTTTTGTGAGTTCAACAACTATGTAAATTCTCCAATTGCGAATTTTAAAGGTGAATTATACAACATGCCGTTTAATATGAATACATTTACAAAACTATGGAGTGATGTTATTACACCAGAGGATGCAAGAAAAAAAATAGAAATTCAAAAACAAGAGTTAAATGGCCGTGAACCAGAAAATCTAGAAGAGCAAGCAATTTCTCTTGTTGGTAGAGATATTTATGAGAAACTAGTAAAAGGATATACAGAAAAACAATGGGGAAGAGATTGTAAGGAATTACCTGCCTTCATAATTAAACGTTTACCAGTAAGATTTACATTTAATAATAATTACTTTAATGATCGTTATCAAGGAATACCGATAGGGGGATATAACGTGATTATTGAAAAAATGCTTGAAGGATGCGATATTGAACTTGGTGTAGATTATTTAAAAGAAAAAGAAAAGTATAATGCTTTAGCCGAAAAAGTTTTATATACAGGAATGATTGATGAGTTTTATAATTTTAAATTAGGAAACTTAGAGTACCGTAGTTTGAGGTTTGAAAATGAATATTTAAGTAATGTAAATGATTATCAAGGCAATGCGGTTATTAATTATACGGATAGAGAAACTCCATATACGCGAGTAATTGAACATAAGCATTTTGAATTTCAAGATGTCCCTGGAACTGTAATTACTCGGGAATATCCAAGCGATTGGCATTTTGGTATGGAAGCTTACTATCCCGTAAATGATGAAAAAAATAATTCCTTATTTGAAGAATATAAAAAACTAGCAAAGGCAGAAGAAAATGTAATCTTTGGTGGAAGACTAGGTAATTACAAATATTATGATATGGATAAAGTAATCAAAGCTGCTTTAGAGCTTGCGAGAAGTATGTAAATATCGTTATAAAAAACAACAACAATACAATAATTATATAATATTAAATAAGAACTAATTTTAAGCAAGATCATAATTTGAAAGAAGATGAGTGAATGAAACTCGTCTTTTTAATAACAAAATTCCCACAATTTCAACATTTTTCTTGACGTTAGGGGGGGGGTATTTGATACAATATATTTAGCCATGAAAAAACAGAAAAGCTTTTCAAAATGTTCTTGGTTGCGCAACAGAGTGATACGTGTTAAAATAATGTATAAGCGAGAAAGAAGTGTATTGGGTGATTAAATGAAAAGTGGAGAGCTAGTGAATGAGCAATCTAGTATAGGATATAGCGCCAAGAAGAAAATATATTTTTTTATCAAAAGAATTTTTGATATATTTTGTAGTTTGATAGGAATTATATTTTTATTACCATTATCTTTAGTAATAAAAATATGTTATGTCTGCACAGGAGATTTTCGAAGTATATTTTATTCTCAGTTGCGAATTGGAAAAAACGGCAAATTGTTTCGTTTTTATAAGTATCAAACAATGATTTCCAATGCAGACGAAGTTTTGGAAAAAATGCTTGAAGAAGATGAGGCGCTTCGTGAGGAATTCCGAATAAATCAAAAATTTAAAAACGATCCAAGAGTAACAAAGTTTGGAAAAATTTTAAGAAAATTATCGATTGATGAATTACCACAGTTGCTTAACGTTTTGATTGGCAATATGAGCTTAATAGGTAATCGTCCTTATTTGCCTCGTGAAATACCTGAAATGGGAGAGTACTATAATGATATCGTCAAAACGAAACCTGGAATTACTGGCTTATGGCAAGTAAGTGGAAGAAATGATGTAACATTCAAAAAAAGATTAGAGTTAGAACAACAGTATTCTGAAGAATGTTGTCTGAAGCTAGACATTAAAATATTGCTTCATACCTTTGCAGCGGTATTTAAAGGCGATGGTGCGATGTGAAAAAAATTGTGTTATTATTTTGTCTATTGGGTTTTATAACTGGATGTAGTAAAGAAAAATTAGTGGATAGCAATGATATACCAAATTTTTCTGAGTTAGAATCACAAGAGAAAAAAATTAATATTGTTGATTTGGATTCTAATACTAGACCCATTGCTGTAGTAGTAAATAATTCAGCAGTAGCAGTAAAAGTACAGACAGGTTTACAAAACGCTTATTTAGTGTATGAGATTCCAGTCGAAGGCGGACTTACAAGATTGTTAGCAATCTACAAAGATGTTGAGGATCTTACCATTGGAACCATCCGAAGCGCTCGTCATAATTTTTTAGATTATGCTTTTGAAAGCGATGCAATTTTAGTTCATTATGGCTGGAGTCATTATGCCAAAGATGATATTAAATCTACAGGAATAAATAATATTAATGGCCTGTCCGATTCAGCATTTTGGCGAGAAAATCCCGAAAAACTTCCATCAGAACATACTGCTTATACAAGTATTTCTAAAATAAAAAACACAGCGAGTCAAAAGGGATACCGAATGACTACAGAAGATTCTTTAATTTTTCAATATTCTGAGCAAGAAGTTTTATTAGAAAGACAAGAAGGGTTTAAAAAAGCAAAACAATTAAATATACCATCAAATGATCAGTCTAATACTTCATATACCTATGATGAAGAATCAAAAACTTATAAAAGATTTGTAAATGGTAATCCACACATTGACTATAAAACGAAAAAGCAATATACAGTTAAAAATATCATAATACAAAAAATTAACACAAAAGTAGCCAAAGATAATTATTATTGGGATTTAGAAACAGTGGGTACAGGAGAAGGATTTTATATTACGAATGGCTACGCGATCCCTATAACATGGACGAAAGAATCAAGAAATGCCAAAACAAGCTATCGCTATCAAGATGGAACTGAAGTAATTTTAAACGATGGTAACACCTATGTTCAATTACAGTCCACAAAGCAGAGTTTAAAAATGGAATAGAGAGGTTTATATGAAAAAGATTATAGTTGCAACTCATAAAGAATATCAAATGCCAGAAGATGAGCTGTATTTACCAGTTCATGGTGGTGCAGAGGGGAAACCGGATATAGGTTATCAAAAAGATAATGAAGGCGAGAATATTTCTCTTAAAAATCCTTATTTTTGTGAACTTACGAGTCTTTATTGGGCATGGAAAAATTTAGATGTAGATTATATTGGATTAGTTCATTATCGTCGCTATTTTTCTTTGTATAAAAAAAGAATGAAAACTGAACAAGAAAAATTTCAACATGTTTTAAGTTCAAAAGAATTAAATGAATTATTAGAAAATACAGATGTAATTGTACCTAAAAAAAGAAAATATTATATAGAGTCTCTTTACTCACATTATCAACATACTTTACATATTGAACCACTAGAGATAACTGGACAGATAATACAAGAAAAATATCCAAAATATATTGATGAGTTTCAACGTTTAAAAAAACGAACTTCTGGTCATATGTTTAATATGTTTATTATGAAAAAAAGTGTTTTAGAAGGATATTGTGAATGGCTATTTGATATATTGTTTGAGTTAGAAAAAAGAGTGGATAACGATAAATATGATGCATTCCATGCCAGATTCTATGGAAGAGTTTCAGAGTTATTACTAGATGTATATCTTAACACGAATCACATTTCTTACAAAGAAGTAAAAGTAATAGATATGCAAAATATTAATTGGTTAAAAAAAGGTACAAGTTTTTTAAAAGCTAAATTTCTAGGTGAAAAATATGGGAAAAGTTTTTAGGAAGTGTGATGAAAATGTTTGAAACAAATAAGTACATAAAAACTCTTGAAAATAAATTTTGTAAAATTTTAACAGAGGATGAAATTAAAGAAATTCAACAAATAGTTTTAGGAATGATGGTGGATTTAAATGATATCTTTCAAAGATATGATATTAAGTATTATTTGGGAGGAGGCAGTGCTTTAGGAGCAATACGCCACAAGGGATTTATACCATGGGATGAAGATATGGATATAAATATGTTTCGAAAAGATTATGAAAAGCTAATAAAAATATTTGATGAGGAACCTCGCTTGTATGAAAAATATTATTTATGTGAAAATAGTTATGATAATGAATTTGATGTAAATTTTATGAAAATAAAATTAAAAGGAACTGTTTTTCAAGAGTATTTATATTCTGATTATAATAAAGATGGAGTATTTATAGATATTTTTCCGGTGGAAAATGTACCAAATAATAAAATTCTTCAAAAATTACATGGCTATTTAATACATGGCATGTTATTTATTTGCTCATGTATTAGGTTTTATAAAAAAAAGGAAAAGTATTTATCTTTTGGTAATGATATAAAATACGTGAAAGCCGTAAAGAAAAAAGCGAGAATTGGAAAAATAGCATCGGCATTTGGAAGGAATTTTTGGCTTCGTATTTCAAAAAAAATAATGACGATGTGTAAAAATGAAAACTCGAATTATCTTTCTGTGCCAACAGGTAGAAAACATTATTTCGGCGAAATGATTCGTAGAAACGAAGTGCAACCACTAAAATGGGTTCCATTTGAAAATATCGAACTTCCAGTGGCTAAAGATAACGCCACATACATGTCTAATCTTTATGGAGACTATATGAAGATTCCAGAAGTTTCTAAAAGGGAACGACATTATATATATAAAATAGATTTAAAAAACGTAAGGAGTGAAAAAGAATGAATATAGGTATTATTTTTGCGGGTGGAATAGGTAGTAGAATGAAAATGCCTGGTATGCCAAAACAATTTTTAAAAGTAAATGGAGTGCCAATTATTGTTCATACTTTAAGACATTTCCAGATTCATCCAGATATTCATAAAATAGTTGTTGTAATATTAGAAGATTATATGGATTATATGAGGCAATTAGCGGAAGAATATCATTTAACTAAAGTAGAAAGTATTGTAGCGGGTGGTGCAACAGGGCAAGAGTCTATTTATAATGGCCTGAAGGCAGCGGAAAGGATCGCTGACAATAAAAATGCAATTGTTTTAATACATGATGGGGTTCGTCCAATTATTGAAGAAGGTTTAATCGATAAAAATATTGCGAGTGTAAAAGAGTACGGATCAGCAATAAGCAGTGTTCCTTGCAAAGAGACAATTATTCAATTAGAAGATAACAATTACGTGAAGCAAGTCATTGATCGTTCTACAGTATGGTTAGCAAGAGCGCCTCAAAGTTTTTATTTAAATGAGATTCTTACAGCTCATGAAAGAGCACGTAGTGAAAATCAAATTAATGTTATAGATTCTTGTACTATGATGACACAATATGGAAAAAAATGCCATATTGTAGAAACTTGTTCAGAAAATCTAAAAGTAACTACACCAGATGATTTCTTTATTGTAGAACGTCTTATGAATGTAAAAAAGATAGAGGATTAATATGAAAAAAGATTTTAAATTAGGTTTAGATACATTATATATTTATTCATTAATTATCTATATATGTGCAACAATTATAACTTCTATTTATGTATACGCAAATTCGATAGTAGACTTGCCATTTACTTTAATAAGATATGGCGTTCTAGTGATATGCCTAACAAAAATAGTATTTTACGATTTAAAATATTATAAACCTAAAAGCATACCAATTGTTTTTACAATATTTATTTTGCTTTTTGCAAGCTCCATTGTCTCAGGGAATCGAACTTTGTTTCAACTTTATATATTAATATTAGGTGGATATAGAGTCGATTTTGACAAGTTATCAAAAAAGGTACTAATTTTTGAAGGCGGTTTTATAGGAATTATAATATTATTATCGCTACTAGGAATTATTCCTAACCGTGAATTTACTCGAGCTGGGCAAAGTGTTATCCGATATAGTTTAGGTTTCAAATTTACAACTTATCCTGCTCTTTTGGCATGGAGTTTATCGACAGTGTACTTATATTTGAAAAGAGGAAAACTAAAAAAAAGTGATTATTTTTGGGTACTAATAGTTAACTTGTTTTTCTATATTTTAACAGATACTAGAAATGAATTATTTTGCTCAGTTTTAACACTTATCGTATTTGGCTTGCATCAACATGGCTATTTAAAAAAATTTTATCGTCTAACTGAATTTGTTGGAAAATATTTTATGATCGGACTCGTTCTTCTTTCAATTACTCTTGCGTTTACATATAAATATTCGAATCCTATATTAAGACAGTTAAATATATTTATGTCTAATCGGTTGCATTTGGCTCAAAAAGGTATGGAGAACTATGGTATTACCTTATTAGGAAATGATATTGCATGGGTTGGACTTTCAGATGTTTATGAACAAACAGCAAAACAAAAAGAATTTAATTATGTAGATAATTCTTATTTAAACATCCTGTATCAATATGGTATATTGGTTTTAATGCTAGTAACTTATGGATATTATAAATTATCTAAAAATGCTGCTAAAGAGAAAGACTATTATCTATTGTATATATTAATTATCTTATATTTCCATTCATTTTTAAATCCGCAGCTTCTGTTGATTTCTTATAATTTATTTGTGCTAAAATTTGCTGATGTTTTACTTCCTAAAATAAAACTAAACCAGATAAAAAAAAGTTCAGAAAAAGAGAAATATATGACCCTAGATGAGATTCATGCAGAACAAATCCAAATGTTTAAAAAAATAACAAAATATTTGGATAAAAATCAACTTAGATATTTTATATGCGGAGGAACATTGTTAGGTGCAATTCGCCATAAAGGATTTATTCCGTGGGACGATGATATTGATATATTAATGCCTCGTCCAGACTATGATAAACTTCAAAAATTATCGATAGATTTTAAAATAGCTGATAATCTAGAACTTCATTCTTTTGAATTAAATAATTTAAATGATCCCTTTTGTAAAATTTATAATTTAGACACTGAAATGGAAAAATACTATTCTGACGATGAATATGATAATCATATGTGGATCGATATTTTTCCGATGGATGGGCTACCAGATAGTCAAAAAAAGATAAATAAAACTTTTAAAAAATCATTAAGGTATAGACAATTATTAAAGCTGAGAAAGGTAAGAGAAGAAATAATGGTAAAAGAGTCCAAAACTTATGCCAAAGCAATCGCTAAACCATTTCTTAAAATTTTGATAGATTTAATGCCTAAAAAATTTTATGTCCGTAAAATTGATAAATTATGCCGTAAATATCCCTATGATTCGGCAAATTTTGTAGGTGGAATTGCATGGGGATATGGACCACAAGAGGCATTGCCTAGAGAAGAGGTAAATAAAATCGTAAAGGTAGAATTTGAGAACATGAAAGTAAAAACTTTTTCTTGTTGGGATAAATATTTAAAAAATTTATACAAAGATTACATGAAATTGCCCCCAAAGGACAAAAGAGTCGCCCATGTTATGCAAATCAAAAAAATTGAAAGGAGTGTTCCTGTAAGATGAATAAAATATTAGAACAGGATTTGAATGCACTTATGGAGTGCAACGAAATTGATTGGAAAGAATTTCAAAATAAAAAAATTTTAATTACTGGTGGAACAGGATTAATAGGGTCTTTAATCGTAAAAAGTTTTCTTTATAGAAATCAGATGTACCAAGCCAATATTCAGATTGTGTTAATTGCAAGAAATAAAAATAAAGTAGAAGAAATGTACGGAAAAAAAGATGAAATTACTTGTATTGAATCATCTATAGAAAACATACATGAGTTACCTGAAAATATTGATTATGTAATACATTGTGCTTCTCCAACAAAATCCAAATTTTTTGTGACAAATCCCGTAGAAACTATGAATGCTTCTATCATAGGTACACAGAAATTATTAGAATTATGTAAAGCGCAATCTTTAAGTAAATTTATTTATCTATCATCTATGGAGATGTATGGTGTTATCGATAACGAGCATGTAACTGAATCTGAATTGGGATATATTGATAATTTAAATGTTAGAAGCTGTTACTCTATGGGAAAAAGAGCAGCAGAGCTTTATAGTTATTGCTATTTGCAAGAATATAATGTTCCAGCCGTAATAGCAAGACTTGCCATGTGTTTTGGTTCTGGTGTTTCTAAAGAAGAAAGCAGAGTTTATAAATATTTCTGTGATTGCGTTCTTTCAAATCAAAACATTGAAGTTCGCTCTACAGGCAAAACAATTGTAAATTTTGTTTATACTATGGATGCTATAAAAGCTTTATTTATATTATTAAATAAAGGAATAACTGGTGAAGCTTATAATATAGTTGCTGACGCAGATCGTTTTACAATTATGGACATGGCGAATTATTTAGCTGATAAACATGGAAATGGAATTAAGGTTATTCAAAATATTCCAAAAGAAAATCAAGGATTTGCACCAGAAAATCAGATGATTTTAAGTAATAGTAAAATAAAAGAATTGGGTTGGAAACCAGAGTATCAGATTCAAGATGCATTATCCAGGACATTGGAGTATATAAAAAATGAATAAAGCTATAAAGCATGTTACCTTATGGAACGCAAGTACTAGCTTATTACTGCAAATAATTACGATATTAAGTGGATTTATAATCCCAAAATTAATTCTTGGAACATTTGGTTCAGAAGTAAATGGCTTAATATCTTCTTTAAATCAATTTCTAAATTATGTAACTCTTTTAGAAGGTGGAATCTCCTCTGTAATTTTGGCTAATTTATATAAACCTTTATATGAACGAAATATGAATAAAATAAGTGCTGTTGTTAAAACAACTCAAAAATTTTACAAAAAATTGGCTATTATTTTTATAGGATATACATTAATATTAGCATTACTATATCCCATTATTTTCTCTGTTTCATTTTCATATGAATATGTTTTTGCTTTAACTTTAATTCTGTCAATTAATATTTTTGTACAATACAATTTTTCGGCATCTTGGAAATTATTATTAAATGCCGATAAAAAGGTTTATATAGTATCGTTGATTCAAATTATTCTTATTATTTTAAACACGATCCTTTTTGCTGTATTAATTAAGTTTTTTCCAAACATTCATTTTTTAAAATTAGTAACAGCTATGGTTTATTTATTACAACCATTATGCTATCATCGCTTTGTTTTAAAATATTATCAAATAGATAAGAATGTAGTGGAGGATGAAACTTTATTGAAAAGCAGATGGGATGGTTTTGGAATCAGTATTGCTTCATTTATACATAAAAATACAGATATTGCTCTTTTAACTTTTTTTACAAATTTGAAAGTTGTTTCAATATATTCAGTGTACAATCTTGTTACGAACGGTTTAAGGTTAATTATCACATCTTTTTCAGCAGGAATCATTCCTACCATGGGGCATTTATATGCGAAAGATAACAAAGAAGAATTAAACCAACTATTTTCTTTTTACGAATATATTATATTTTTTGGGACATTTTTTTTCTTTACAATAGGAGGAATGCTAATAACACCTTTTGTTCTGTTATATACAAAAAATGTTACAGATGTAAACTATTATGAACCAATATTTGGTATTCTATTAATATTATCAGAGGCCATTTTCTGCATTAAAGAGCCGTTTGTTAATATTGCTTATTCAGCTGGAAAATTTAAGGAAATAAAAAAACATGCTTATATTGAAGCAATTTTGAATATTATAATTTCTATTGTATTAGTTAATTTATATGGACTAATTGGTGTTGCGATTGGAACATTAATAGCAATGAGTTATCGTACCATTTATCATATTTTATACTTAAGAAAAAATATTATGAATCGTCCATTATGGAAATTTATAAAAAAATTAGTTTGTTTTACTATAACAACAGTCATAGGAATATTTTTGTGCACATTTATATATCCGCTTAAAGTTTTAAATTTGGTAAATTGGATGATTGCAGCAGTTCTATATTCTGTAATTTTTATACTGTTATATGGAGGTATGAGTCCTTTATTTTTTAAAGACGAGTGTAATTACGTCAAGTCCTTTTTAATTAAGATTTTGAAAAGAAAATAGGAGCGTGAAAATATGAAAAAAACACACAATGGTATTATTAGTTTTTGGAAATTTATATTTAACATAATTATTCTCTTATATCATTTTCAATTTAGAATACATAGTCGATATTTTAAAATGGGATATTTAGGAGTAGATTTCTTTTTTATAGTGTCTGGATATTTAATGACAGCAGGTGCATTAAAAAAGTCTAATAATCCAAATGAAAGTATTGGTAAAATAACTTGGGAATATATATGGAAAAAGGTAAAAGTATTATTCCCTTATATTTTTTTAGCTTTTATGATATCTCTTTTTGTAAAAAGTTCTTTTAGAACATTTGAGTCATATCAATATGCACGATCAGTGTGGAATCTATTTTTGATTGATATGTCTGGAGTTATCACAACTCAAATGTTAGGTCAATCTTGGTATATTTCTGCAATGCTAATTTCAATGATAATTCTATTTCCATTAATAAGAAAATATCAGAAAAACTTTATCTACATATGCTGTCCATTAATTGTTCTATTTGTTGGAGGTTATTTGTCTCATCGATATGGCGACTTAGAAAACGCAATGGCGTGGACTGGATTAATTTATAAAGGGACATTAAGAGCATTGTTTGAAATGTGTATAGGAGCTTTACTTTATTTGATGGCTACTAAAATACGGACGATAAAATTTACGACATTTGGTAGAATAATTTTAACTTTGTTCGAAATTTTTTGCCTTATTTCTACTTCTATAGTTTGCTTGTGTAGTATAAAGCATTATGATTTTTTTATAGTTGCATTGCTTTCACTAGGCATTCTACTAGCTTTTAGCGAGCAAACATTATTACTAAAAGTTGCAAATAATAAATTGTGTTATTTTCTAGAGAAATTAAGTTTAGCTATTTATTTAAACCATGTTTGGATAGAAGATTTAGTTGTGATATGTTTTAAAATAACAGATGTAAAGGTAGCGTTTTGCATTGTCCTCATAACTACTCTTTTTGTTTCAATAATAATTACTTATTTAATTCCAATTGTCACTCCAAAAATAATGAAAATAACCAAAAAAATATTTATAGAAAAATAGAAATATTTGTGAAGCTGGTATCGTGTATAAAATTATGTAAATTAAGTAGTTTATATAGTGATTAATCTTAAACTTTATGATAGAATTAAATTAGTAGGGATAGGTGGTACAATGAAAAAAATTATAATTTTTCTTTTTATAGCGCTATTGCCAATTACAACAATGGCATTAACAAAAGAAGATTATGTGCAAAACAAATACTCCAAAGTAATGGAGCTGAATATGCCAGAGGGATATTATAGTTTTCAAGGTTTCATTATAACAAATAAATATTTTGTTTTTTCCAGTATAAAAAAAGATGAGTCAGAAACCAAACTATTAGTTTATGACATCAATACTTTAAAGCCAATAACATTAGATGCCTCTCTTAAATATAATTTTGGACATTCTAATGATATGGCATACAATTCGAAAACTGACGAAATATATGTAGTGAATGGTAAAAAAATTCATGTCATAGATGGCAAAGATTTTAAGGAGAAAAAAATACTTGAAGCACCTATAGAAATTACCAGTATAGCATACGATAATGAAAGTGAAGAATTTTATTTTCGCTATATGTTTAAAGGCTATAAGTATAATAGTAAATTTGAAAAACAATTTGAGTTTAATATGCCAACGAATTTAACAAGGCAAAGTTTTTCATTACAGGGAGATCACATTTATTATTCTTGTTATGAATTTGGGATGGCAAACTCTTTTCAAAATAGTTATGATGGAATATTAGAAGCTGGAGCAAATTTGATCTACATATATAATAAAAATGGCACATTAGAAAATGGTATATATATTCCAGCTGGATATGGTGAATTAGAAGCTATGGAATTTGATAGTAAAGGTATTCCGTATTTATTTTTCAACACAGAGGATGGTCATGGCACATTATATACTCCACAATATGAAAGTTATTCTGAATCCTTTTCTGTCAAAGATAATACTTCTGTTGTGAATGCTGTGGCAGAATTAGCAAATGAAAATGGTGTCATAGAAACGGTGTCTCTGAAAAAAGGAACTTATGATTTTAAACCTATAGTTTTCAATGAGCCTGGTATTTATAAATATACTATCACTAGATTTGATGAAGATGAAGAAGAAGAATTAAAAGAAAGAAAAGTTTTAAATAATACAATTAATGTAGTATCGACTGTTTATTATGATGCTCTTACAAATCAATTAAACGTGGAAACTAAATATGATTACCAAGAATACAATGAAGAGAAAGAACCACCAAAAGATATTGAAAATGATAAAATGAATGGATCACAAACAATCGATACGAATATAAAGCCTGGTAATTCATCGAACGAAATTGAGTCGGAAAGTATAGAAAATCCACAGACTGGTTCAATTATTCCTAGTTATATTATACCAATTTTTCTTGGAGTATTAACTTGTATAGTGCTATATAAAAAGAAAATATTTTTCAGAATATAAAAAGGTCTGTAAATTTAAGACTTTTTTTAGCTCTTATAATAGAGTTATTGAAAGATTTTTAATTTATGCAGGGGAAGTGTGGTATAATAGCTATCATACGATTTTATTAATAGGAGTGTACAAAAATGAAAGAAAAAAAGAAAAAAAGTAATAATAAAAAGAAACAAGAAATAATGCTTAAATTTAGTCGAGTAGTTTGGATTATATCAATTCTTTTGATTTTCACCTTAGGTTACTTCATATATTCGGCAAATATTTTACCAGTAAAATATTTCATAGGAATCACCGCTTTATTTGTTGTTATTTTATCGATTCATGGGTTTCTAATACTTAAAAAGAATACTAGAATCTGGCTTTTAATCGTTTTAAATATCTTGTCATTATTATTTATGTGTGGTGAGGTATTTGCGATTACCAAAATAAGTGATATGATCAATTTCCTAAAAGAAAATCTTGCCAATCATTTTGAAACAAATGTCTATAATATCGTTGTGAATAAAAATGCTTTATATAGTTCATTAGAAGATATCAAAGAGAAAACAGTAAAAACTGCAAAAGATATGAAAAATGTCGAAGAATTTGAAAGTCATGTTAAAAAGAAAGTAAATGTAACAATTGATTATGAAGAAAATATTGTAGATTTACTTACCAAAATAAAAAATGATACAGAACTAATTTTAATTGTAAACTCTGGCTCTTATGATGCTATGGTTGGAGTGGATGAAGAGTTTGAAGAATCTGTTAAAATTCTTGATACAATTACAATTGTTACAGAAGTAGAACAAGTAAACACAGGGCTTAATATTACTAAAGATCCTTTTGTAGTCTATTTAAGCGGAATTGATACTCGAAGTGGATATCTACCTTCTAGAAGTTTAAGTGATGTTAATATTTTATTAGCAGTTAATCCAAAAACAAAACGTATTTTAATGATTCATATACCAAGAGATTACTATGTACAAGTACATGGAACAAATGGATATCGAGATAAATTAACTCATACTGGAACAATTGGTGGAGTAGAACTTACGATGCAAACGTTAGAGGATTTATTAGAAATTGATTTATCTTATTATTTTCGTGTAAACTTTAATGCTGTTGTAAATTTAGTCGATGCTATTGGCGGAATAAATATTAACTCTGATGTAGATTATTCTTTTACATGCCATACAGATAGAAGCTGTACATTCCATCCAGGACTTAACTCTGTTGGAGGTAAATGTGCTTTAGCCTTTACTCGTGAGAGAATGGCATATAAGACGGGCGATAGACATCGTGGAGAAAATCAAGAACAAGTACTTGAATTAGTAATTAATAAAATTACAAGCTCTAGTACTTTGATCTCAAATTATACACAAATATTAGAGGCGCTAAATGGGACATTCCAAACTAATCTTTCTATGGAAGAAATTACTGGATTAGTAAAAATGCAAATTGATGATATGTCACCATGGAAAATGGAATCTCTAAATGTTGATGGAACTGGAGCAATGAAGCCAACATATAGCTATCCAAATCAAAATCTTTATGTAATGGAACCAAACATGGATACTGTCCAGAAAGCTATTTCTAAATTAAATGAAGTATTGGAGACACCATAAATGAAAAAAAGGAAAATTTTATCATGGATATTTGTAATCCTATGGATGATGGTAATTTTCTTTTTTTCTGCTCAAAATGGCGGCGAAAGTAGCGAATTATCTACGGGCGTCTTAATGAAAATTCAAGAAATAACCCATGTTCCTGTAGCAAATGATATTTTTAAGTTTGTGATAAGAAAAAGTGCTCATTTTACAGAATATGCTATTTTAGGTGTCTTAGTAATAAACTTGTTCCATCAATATAAAAAAATTACTTTGAAAAACTTAAACTATATTATGCTTTTTTCGAGTATTGTCATATGTTTCTTCTATGCAATGACAGATGAGTTTCATCAATTATTTGTTGCAGGAAGAAGTG
>CAQRXS010000008.1 GCA_948874605.1 uncultured Bacilli bacterium
ATGAATATGGAAATATAAGTGAAGTAGTAACAAAGAAAGTTTATAAAGATTTTGCGTATGACAATACCACGGATAACAATTTGAGATATATAGGAGCGAATCCGAATAATTATGTTTCATTCAATGATGAGTTATGGCGAATCATTGGTGTTATGGAAAATATTGATGATGGAACGGGTAAGAAAGACGCAAGAATCAAATTAATCCGTGATGAATCTATTGGTAGCTATAGTTGGGATACTTCCTCTTCAAATATTAATTATGGATATGGAGTAAATGAATGGAGTCAATCTAAAATAAAAACATTATTAAATGACCATTATTACAATAGCTTATCAAACCAGATATGCTATTATGGTTCATCTAATAACTCAGGAATATGTGATTTTTCAGAAATAGGTATTACAGAAGGTTCAAAACAATATATTGATACTGTTTTATGGTATACAGGAAGTAACGGAACAGATATTTCAGAAACAAATATTGTAACAAATCAGTTTTATGAGTTAGAACGTAGCCTTAGACCTTCAAAATCTTGTATAACAAGTAATTATTGTAATGATTCCGTTACAAGAACAACTTCTTGGCTCGGAAAAATAGGTTTAATGTATCCAAGTGACTACGGTTATGCTACGAAAGGTGGAGATACTTTAAACCGAACCACTTGCTTACAAAATATCCTTAATAATTGGCAAAGTAATTACGATTGCTATAAAAACAATTGGCTTTATAATGTCACGAAACATCAATGGACTATAACACCAGTATCTTCAAGTTATGCAAGCTCAGTTTTTATTATAAATGTAACTGGTGGAATAAATGGCAACGGCGATGCAGGAAGTGCCCTAAATATCTCGCCAGCCCTATATCTAAAAACTGACACCAAAATAAATTCAGGTAAAGGCTCTAAAGAAATGCCATACCAATTAAATATCGACTAAAAAAACAGTTGTCAACTGTTTTTAATTTTGCAAATTAAATGGAGTATTATCAAATTCCTTGTCAATAAGAAATTCGTGAATGATCTCCTCCTGGTTCTCTACAGAGATTTCTTCAATACGATCAACTCGGCATCTTTCACTTATCAAAATAGCTTCAATTTTTTTTACAGCATTTTCTACCTCATCATTTACAACAACATAATTGTACTTATTAACTTCATTAATCTCACGATAAGGGCGTTGAAATCGATCGATGATTTGTTCAGAATTCTCAGCGCCTCGCGCTTTAATACGTTCTTTTACAATCTCCATAGAAGGAGCCATAACAAAAATTAAAATCGTTTCAGGATAAATCTTTTTAATATTTTGTGCTCCATTAACCTCTACTTCTAAAATAACATCTTTTCCAGATTTTAATAGCCTTTCAATTTCTTTCTTTGAAGTTCCATAATATTGCCCACCATGTACGATCTCATATTCTAAGAATTCATCCTTTTGAATCATTTCTTCAAATTGTGGTTTTGTAACAAAATGATAAGTAACATCTTCAATATCACCTAAACGTATTGGCCGAGATGTATGGGATACTGATAAAGATAAATTATCATTTCTTTCTAATAATTTATTGATGACAGTTCCTTTACCAGCACAAGTTGTTCCTGAAATTATGATTAACTGTCCATTAGTTTTTGATTTAATCATTTTTCTTCCCCTTTTCCTTTTTTATAATTTTAATATCTGTTTTATTAAAAAGTTTGGCAAGTGCTCCACTAGAACGCAATTTTAAATATTTCTTTTCACGAATAGGCAAATCGTATTCACCGATATATTCATAAACTCTAGGTTGAAAACCTAATTTAAATTCATTTAAGCCCTCATAAGGATTTTCTCGAGAAAAATCTCCAGTAATTCCATTTAAATCTGCATAATCATAATCGTTTTGATAATATTTTAATATTTCATGGTGTAAAAAATAATTTGCATCATAAGACTTATACTTCTTATCATACCCACTTATAAGAACTTGTATACGATTATTCGATTTAATAACCAAAGCTCCAGCTATATAAATCTTATCATTTTTCTTATTTAATTCTGTCGCGCGTTCCACATCTTTCACATAACATAATAATTTACGGTCAGAATCCATTTTTTTATTTATATTCTTTTGTGTATTCTTTTCTTCTAATAAAGCATTAAATTGATTATTTCGCTCTAGTTCTTGCTCATATAAATTGCGGGCATTAAGTAAGAATTCTCCTGCATCAATACTTACTAAAAATAAATCGATAAGATTATCTCGTTCGAATACATTATAGTAATCTTTATAATAAAATTGATCAATATTTCGTTTTCTTTTAATAAAATTGTGTAAAATATCAATACCTGATTTCGGTGATAGTTCAATATGAAGTCCTTTACTTGTTGCTCTTTTAATTTTTTCTCGTGTGTTTTTAGAAACGGAATTTAAACTATAATTCTTTAAGGAGACAATCGCACTAAATCTAGGAAGAATGGATTCAAAATATAAGTTTTCTTTTAATCTATAATAATTTGCATCTTCTAAAATATCTAAGATTTCATAATTCCAATTATAAGTTTTCACACCATTACTTGGGTCTATTTCACTGATTACAATTTCGGGATTCAATTTAATAAAAACCACATGTTTCTTTTTATAATACATCTTTAGTGCATTTGTAAATTCGCATAAAAGACTTTGATTAAAATAATCAAGAATGAAGCCCTTAGGAGCATATCCATATCGCGTGTGAAATTTAATAGTTTTAAGTAGGATCAAAGAAGCGGCTTTTATTTGCCCATATTCATTGAGTAATCCAATAAACTCATAATCATAACCTTGCTCTCCCATAAGCATGGCATAATTTAAAGTTTGATAATGTGTCTTCATTGGACTTGCCTGAACAAAATTTTGGAACTCATCTAGAGATAATTCTCGTAGAATCATAAATCATCCCTCCCCCTTTTGAATGGTGAATATTATATCATAAAAACAAAAAAATGCAAATATAAAGAATTTATGCTATAATGATGCCAAGGAAGTGTATATATGTATAATAAAGATAAGAAAAAAAGTAAAGAGAAAAAAGAAGAAAAGATTGGCTTTTTTGCAAACTTATTTCGCAAAAGAACGAAAAGATTACTAACAGATATAGATCGACTATTTACCAAAATTATGTGGTTTGAGATATTAGCTTCGTTAATATTAATCATAATTGGAATTGTTTTTCTTTTAAATCCAAAAATGAGTTTAGAAGTTTTAGGTGTTTTGTTTGGTTTAAACATTTTAGGGTTTGGTGCAATTAATTTATATGCATACAAAAAAAGAAGTGACATTCCCTTATTCCGTTTTCATTTAATTTATGGAATAATTGGTTTAATTCTTGGAATAATCACAATTTTAAATCCTTTTACCTTTATGAGTGTAGTTACTATTTTTATAGGATTATGGGTAATTTACATGGCAATTCAAAAAATAGAATTTGCTTTAAGATTAAAAAAGATGGAAGAACAAAGTTGGCTATTACTAATTACAAGTGCTGTTTTAGAAATCTTTATGAGTATTTTAATTCTTATTAATCCATTTAGTAACTTAGTAATTACAAGCCTTGCTGGAGCCTATTTTGTATTATGCGGAATAATAAATGCTACAGATGCCATATTAACTAAAAATAGATCAATTGATTTTTTAGAGAATCTCTAAGAAGTAGTGCATTTGCAAAAATAAGAAAAGTATCATATAATACTGAAACGAGGTGTGAATATGAAAATTGATTCCGTAGAATTATCACATATTGCCGTAAGACAAAGCCAATATCCAGAAACAATTATGCCAGAGTTTCTATTAGTTGGACGTAGTAATGTAGGAAAATCTAGTTTTATAAATGCACTGATAGGAAGAAAAAACTATGCAAGAACTTCAAGTAAGCCAGGAAAAACACAAACATTAAATTTTTATAATATTAACAAATCTTTCTTTTTGGTAGATGTCCCAGGATATGGTTATTCAAAATTATCAAAAGATAATGACCGTAAAATCGGCTTAATGATTGAAGAATACTTAAAATCAAGACAAAATTTATCTCATGTATTCATGCTTATTGACTACCGCCATAAGCCAACAGAAGACGATATTCTAATGTTTAATTTTTTGAATTTTTATAATATTGAAATAACTATTGTTGCCACAAAATATGATAAAATTGGTGCATCTCAAAGAGCAAAGCAAGATAAGCTAATAAAAGAAACTTTAAATATTAAAGATGGCGATTTCGTTCATTTCTCATCAACAACCAAAAAAGGTCGAGAAGAAATCTATAAAAAAATAATGGAATCATTAAACCGTTCTTGAAATGTTGAAGCAATTATGTTAAATTAATTAGGAATTGGAGGAATACTTATGTTAGAAACAATACTTTTAGTTATATCCGTACTTTTAATCGTATTAATATTATTACAAAGTAACAAAGCAAGCGATGCTGGACAAATTATTACTGGTGGAAATGATAAGTTATTTGGTTCAGTCAAAGAAAGAGGAATGGAACTACTTATTACAAGAGTAACTGCTTTATTAGGTGCTGCATTCTTTATTATTTCATTTATCTTATTTTTACAATAAGCTTACTAAAATAGTAGGCTTTTTTACTGCAATAATTTTCAAATTTTGTCAAGAAAAAGGAAGCAATCTTGTTAGAATATAAAACTTAGAGTATAATTGGATTTGAAGGTGGTGTGTTTCATGCGAGAAACCATATTAAAAACTTTAGAAAATATTCATGAAGCCAAAGACTTAATAGAAATTAACGATTTACTAGAATTAACAACTTCGGAAGAATTAAGAGAGCTACAAGAAACTTTAGATACTCTTGTAAAGGATTATTTAGTATTCAAAACAAAAAAAGAAAAATATATTTTATTGAAAAATTGTCCTAGTTTAAAAATTGGAAGATATCAAGCCAATAAAAAAGGCTTTGGTTTTGTTGTTCTTCAAAAGGAAGATGATTTATATATTTCATCAGAATATTCCAATGGCGCAATTGAAGATGATATAGTTCTTGCTGAGATTTTGAAAAAAGGGATAAAACCAGAAGGAAAAATAATTCGCATTATTAAAAGAGATATTCATAACTTGGTAGGAGAGATTATTGAAACAAAAAAAGGCTTAGGCTTAAAATTAGATGATGATAAAATTGATTTAGAAATTAAATTAGATAAAAAAAGCTTAAGTAATGTCGTTCCTGGAAATAAAGTCCTAGTGAAATTAATAAAAGAGTTGGGAAAGAAAAGATACATTGGTGAAGTTATTAAAATCTTAGGACATAAAGATGACCCAGGGATGGATATTCTATCAATTGCTTATAAATATCAAATTGAACCAGAATTCGGGGAAGAAGTAGAAAAAGAATTAGAAGATATTCCAACAGAAGTAAAAGAAGTAGAGTTAATGAATCGAAGAGACTTAACCACTTGGAATATCTTTACCATTGATGGAAGTCATACAAAAGATATTGATGATGCAATTAGTTTTGAGCGAGATGGAAATAACTATAAACTAGGCGTTCACATTGCAGATGTATCAAATTACGTAAAAGAGAATACTGCTCTAGGAGATGCCGCATACGAAAGAGGTACTTCAAACTATCTTGCAAATACCGTAATTCCAATGTTACCACATAAATTATCAAATGGAATTTGCTCTCTAAACGAAAACGTCGTAAGACTAACTATGTCGTGTGTTATGACAATTAATACACAAGGAAAAGTAATAGATTATGATATTTTTGAATCGTATATTAAGAGTAGAAAAAAAATGACTTATGAAGCAGTAAATGATATTATTATGAGAGATATTATCGCTCCAGGTTACGAAGAATTTGCAAATACTCTAAAAGAAATGAATGAACTGGCTCATATTTTGAGAAAAGAAAAAATGTCTCGAGGCTATATTGATTTTAATTTAGACGAGCCAGAAATTATTCAAGATGAAAAAGGACGAGCAATTGACATTGTACGAGTAGTAAGAGAAGATGGCGAAAAAATGATCGAAGACTTTATGATAGCTGCAAATGAGACCGTAGCGAACCATATATACAATATGGATTTACCATTTATTTATCGTACTCATGGAAAACCAAATACAGAAAAAATCGATGATTTCACAAATCTTTTGAAAATATTGGGATATACCCTTAAAACAAAAGTAATTGATATGAACCCTATTGCAATGCAAAATATTTTGAAAGAACTAGATGATAAACCAGAATTTAGCATCTTATCTTCCATGCTGTTAAGAAGTATGAAAAAAGCAGAATATCAAAAGGAAAATATTGGACACTTTGGTCTTGCTTCAAAAGCTTATACTCATTTTACAAGTCCGATTCGAAGATTTCCAGATCTTACAGTTCATCGTTTATTAAAAAAATACTTAGTAGAAAAAGATTTTTCTATGTCTACTATAGATTATTTAAATAATAACTTAGTGTTAATCGCGGAGCATTCTAGTGAAAGAGAAGTTGCTGCCCAATCAGCAGAACGAGATGTTGCAGATATGAAAATGGCAGAATACATGGAAAACCATATTGGTGAGATTTACGAAGGAAAAATTGATACAGTTACAAACTTTGGTTTCTTTGTAGAACTTCCAAATCTTATTGAAGGATTGGTTCATGTAAATACTCTAAAAGGAGATTATTTTAATTACGTACCAGAACTTTTAGCTTTAATCGGAAAGTCAACAAAAAAAACGTATCGGATTGGTGATACTGTAACTGTAAGATGTATTAGAGCTTCTAAAGAAGCAGCACTTATCGACTTTGAATTAGTTGAGGATGATAAAAATGGAAATAAAAAATAAAAAGGCTTATTTTGATTATACAATAATAAAAGAAATAGAAGCTGGAATAGAATTAGTTGGTACAGAAATAAAAAGTATTAGAAAAGGTTCTGTAGATTTAAAAGACAGTTTTGTTACAATAAAAAATAATGAAGCTTTTCTATTAAATTCTTATATTGCGAAATATAATGAAGGAAATCAATTTAATCATGAAGAACGACGTACCAGAAAATTATTACTACATAAAGAAGAAATAAAACGTTTAAAAGAAGCAAAAGAGGAAGAGCGAATAAGTATTGTTCCACTAAAAATGTATATGAAAGGGAATCATGCCAAAATTTTAATTGCAGTAGCAAAAGGAAAAAAACTATATGACAAAAGAGAAGCAATTAAAAAAAGAGATTTAGAAAGAGAACAAAAAGAGTATTAATGATAATAGTAAACAAAAAGACATCTCTAATTTGAAATGTCTTTTTCGCTTTTTAATTCAAGATTATAAAGATTATGATAAGTCTCATTAGTTTGTAGTAACTCTTGATGAGTACCAATACCAGCTACCTTTCCATCTTCAATTAAGATTAGACGGTCACTATTTATAACAGTAGATAATCTATGGGCAATAATCAAAATAGTATATTCTCCTTGCATGTTTTGAATAGATTTTTGAATTTCAGCTTGAGTTTCATTATCCAAAGCACTAGTTGCTTCGTCAAATAAAATAATTTCTGTTTTTTGTACTAAAGCTCTCGCAATTGCAAGTCTTTGCCTTTGACCTCCAGATAAAGAAACACCAGATTCTCCTACTTTCGTATCATAACCATCTTTGAGAGTAAGAATAAAATCATGAAGACAAGCCATCTTACAAGCTTCTATAATTTCTTCATCCGTAACATCCTCTTTAATAATTGTAAAATTTTCTTTAATACTCATATTAAAAATATAAGGATTTTGACTTATAATGGATAAATTACCACGAATGGACTCGCGGTCTAACTCCGTAATAGGAATGCCATCAATTAAAACATTTCCTTTATTAGGGTAATAAAGACCAGAAATTAAATTAAAGATAGTAGATTTTCCACTTCCACTTTTCCCAACAAAAGAAACAGTTTCATTGGGTTGAATTTCAAAACTAACATTTTTTAAAACATTCGCATCTTTATATGCAAAAGTAACATTTTTAAATTCAATATGTCCATTTGCTTTCTTTATATGTTTAGAGCCAAATTTTTCTTTTTCAAAAATGTCACCATCAATAATTTCAAAAACACGTTTTGCCGAAAGAGTAAATCGTTTCATATATTCCATAAATTGTTCAATATAATTTGAAATATTTAAAATACTTCCACGATAAGAGAAAATAACTAGCATTGTCGCTACTTCAAGTTTCCCTTGTATAATAAACCAAACGCCAATCATAACGATAACAAAATCTAAAATATCTCGAATACTCCCATTCATTAAATTATTATATTTTGCTCGCGTTCTATCTGCTGCAAAACTAGAGTCTCCCAAATTTTGAATAATAACATCGGCCTTTTTCAAAAAGCTTGTTTCAGAATTTAAAATTTTAATATCTTTTTGCCCACGAACTAGCTCACTAATAAATCCGCTTGCTTCTTCTCGATATTTTTTCATAATTTTTCTTTTTTCTTGTACTTTATTTACAGCATACTTTTGACCAAAAAATAAAGTAATTAAGAATATTAAATAAAGTAGGAACAATACCTTATTCAAAAAGAAGATACTAACTAAAATTCCAATATTTGTAATAATTTGAATTCCATAATCAATAATGAGCCAAAAAACATCAGCCATTGTATCAGTGTCATTTAAAATACGTTCAATAAATACTCCGCTAGAATTGTCGTTCATTACTTGATTCGTTATTCTAAGAGTTTCACGAGATACTTCCAATTGAACACTTTTTTTAACCGCATAAAAATAGCAATTAATAAAATAATTATTAAAATATCGATCCACATTACGTAATAATTCAATTCCAAGTATTGCAAGGGTAATATAAAATAATTGTTCCCATAATTCACTCGTCAAACTTACGATTTGTCTAGCTGCTAAAAGAGGCGCTACAATACTGATTCCGCTATAAACAAGACTACCTACAATGAAACCAAGCAAATATTTTTTGTATTTTCCACTAAACTTATATGCTTTTTTTAAATACGTCCACGTTTCCTTAAAACTTTTTTCATTTTTTTCTTCCATATATCTAAACTCCTCACTCCATATGTTTTATGTTGATAAAATGTATATCTAAAATATTTCTTTAATTTATGTTTTTTAATAAGCTGGATTGTTAATGAAATTTCTTCGGTAATTTGATGAATAATTCGCATTTCTGAGATTCTTCCCAAAAATTTTTTATTTGCGACTGCTAATAGTTGAATTGATACTTTCGTCCTTATTTGAACGATAATTATTGACAAAAAAATCTATAGTATCTTGGGCTAATCGCATTTTGTTATAAAATACTTCTGCTGTTTCTGCAGTATTAATATCTCTTAGAGAAATATACATTGAATGTACTAGAATATCAAAATTATCTATTAATAGGTTACTTTGTTCGTGGCCTAGGTATTGAATCCAGCTATCATCTCCTCGAAATTGTGAAAGTCTTATTATTTTTGCAAGATCATTATGCTGTAATAGTCTAGTTGCAGAATAACCAGCGGCTTTATATGCAGCCGCTTCTTGTTTTCTGCCTGTCATCAATTCGAGTATTTGCGCTGCTTCGACATCAGTTAAAGCTTCCTCAATTCCTACCATTTCGTGTTTTTCATCAACGACACCATTTTCTTGACTATAGGAATAAGTATCTTTCGATAGCCCCGTTGAATCAATTATTTTTCCATTTTCAATTTTTAACTTTCCATATCCTTTAATTAAATGACATATTTCATGAATTAGACTCTGAGCATGCTTGTCATCATTAAAATTAAAAGGTCTATAAATACCAAAATAAACTCTTTTTACATAAATAATCGACTTTGAAACTATTTGGTTATTTTTAACTTTAATATCTTTATGATAAAATGCTCCACCAAGATCTGGTATTTCCCACTGTTTATCAGTATCAAAATATGAATTTAAAAAAGTTTGAGGATTTTCGCTTTCGCTTTGAAAATGTATTTCACAATTTGCTATAGCAGAAAGTATTATATCTTCATATTCTATACCATAATACTGAATCGTAGTAGGAATCACTTGCCTTAAAAATTCTGATAATTCATCGCTGTATTCAAACTTATTTTTAAGTCTTGCAACATATTCATTCATCTATTTTACCTACTTTCTATTTAATTGATATAATGAGTAAGCATTAATGGCTTGTTTTTTAATACGTTTAAATTCCTAAAATTAGTATTTAGCAAAAGTAATTCAACCATTTACTTAGCTTCACCACATTTAAAACGAAATGGTATATCAATTAATTGTAAATTTTTGATTTTATTTTTTTCGACAATGACAAGATTTCAATCTTCGCAGTCAGAAGATCTTTATTATGAGAAATTTCTGCGCCATTCCATTCAATTTGGCATAATTATTCTCTATCAAAAATTTAGTTCTATTTACATTATAGAGTAAAGGATAGAAAAAGAAAAGATTAAAAAAACAAAATATTATGATATAATATATACAGATAAAAAAAATAACAAGAAGAAAGAGGGATTGTCATGTTAGCATTTACAGATTTTTTAGCAAATAACTATTTATGGTTTTTAGTCATTTCAATTGTATTATTATTTGCTTTAATTGGCTATTTCGTCGATCAAAATGAACAAAAAAAAGGTCTGTCTAAAATTGTAAAAGCAAAGGAAATAGAAAATAACATTTCTGACTTAGCGGCATATGCCCAAAATAAATCATTAAATAATGCCGTAAGTGATGCAATAAAAAATGATATGCCAGCACCTATAAATCAGGCAATACCTAATATAACTCAATCCCAAGTGTTACCTGCGGAAAAAAATATTATAAGAGAGACTTCTAATGTGAATCAAAGCACACAACAAATAGTTTCAAATCCAGTTGGTTTTGATGTTTTAACAAAATAGGAAGAATTTGTTCTTCTTTTTTTTGTAGTTCAAAGTTTGATTTTATATTTACAAATATTCTTCTTAGTTATAAAATAATTACTCATGAAAAAGGGGGATAAAATGAATAATTTAAATATAAAAGACGAACAACAGTTAAACAACTTATATCAAGAAAAGATTAAGGAACTTTACAATCTTCTTGTTACCAAAAAGTTTGAAAGAAAAGACTTAAAACTTTTACAATATATATTTCCGTCAAATAAAGATGGTATTTCTTTAGAAACTAGAAATCAAATTTTAAAAACGATTTTAGATTCAGAAGCTTGTATGGAACAAATATTTAAAAATATTACTCAAAATGAAACATTCTACCTAAAAGAGTTTTCTCGTTCTCCACACTATCCAAAACTTTATCAAAAGTATCGAGATAAAATTTTTGAAGCGGTATTTCACAATTTCTATATGCTTCGAATGCTTAAAAATCAAAATACAGAAAACAGTGATTTAGTAGAAACTGTCTTATTAATTATAGAAGATGCATGTCGTTTAGGTGGGGTATCAGTAATTGATATGGATTTTTTTGAAAGAGGTTCCTACAGTGTGGTTTATAAAGCGGGAGATTATCTAATAAAATTAGGTCGAAAACGTCTAGCAAACAAAATCGCGGCAGATCCCAATTTGTTATATCCACTTTGTCGAAAATATATAAAAGAGTTTGATCTATTTATAGAAGTGACTTCATTAGAAAATCCTAAAAATATAGACATGGAAGATGTTTATCAAATATTTAAAGCAATAAGAGAAGAAGGGCGATGTTGGATTGATGCAAAAACAGAAAATGTAGTAAGATTAACAAAAGAAAATGGTTCTTATCCTTTTGAAGTAGACCCAGAAACCATAGGATTCATTGGAGAAATGCCAAAGAGTAAAAAAACAATAAATGAATGTGTAATTTGTGACACAGACTTATTATATGATGAGAAAAATGTCCCGTGGGAATTAATAAACGAAGAATGTTCAAAAAAAGTTTTAGAAGATTATCAAAAATTAGAAGAAAGATATCAACAAGAAATATTACAAAGAAGAAAGAAATTTTAATATTTTTATCAATTAATTCATACCTATAGATAAATAAAAAAAAATTTGCTATAATGTGACTGACAAAGAATAAAGGATGTGAAAAATATGTCATTACAAGCATTATGGTCATTGTTTACAAAAGTGCTAGATATTTGTATTGTTTGGGTATTGTTTTACTTTATCTTAAAAAATATTAGAAATAATGTAAAAATGGTCTTAATTGTCAAAGGGGTATTATTAGTAATTGCAATAGAAATATTAAGTAAAATATTAAATTTGTATACGGTGGGATTATTATTAGAATATGTCGTAGAGTGGGGACCACTTGCCATTATTGTAGTATTCCAACCAGAAATTAGAACGATGCTAGAAAGCATTGGAAGAACCCAATTACTTGGACGTCATAAGGTTTTAACTGGAGATGAAAGGGAAAAGATGATTGTTGAAATCATGAAATCAGTAGAGTATTTAAAAAGAAATCGCATAGGTGCCTTAATGGTGATTGAACGAGATGTATCATTACAAGAATATATTGGACGAGCAACAAAGATTTATGCAGATATATCAAATGAATTATTAAGTAGCTTATTTTATCCAAATAGTCCTTTGCATGATGGTGGAGTAATCTTGCAAGGAGATAAAATAACCTGCGCTGGTTCTGTTTTCCGTACTAGTATGAATCCGACATTAAGTAAAAAACTTGGAACTCGCCATCGTGCAGCATTAGGAATAGCAGAGGAATCAGATGCATTAGCGTTGATAGTATCAGAAGAAACAGGAAGAATCAGCATTGCGTGTGATGGGGAATTACACTATAATTTAACATTAGATGATTTTAGAATGATGCTAATAGATGAGCTAAGACCTAAAACAGAAGTATTCTATGATTCCGATACAGATGAACAAGAATTGGAGGAAGTCGATGAATAAAATCGTAAAAGTAATTGGGAGATTTTTTAAAAATTGCTTTCATCTTCTAGATGATAAATTTATTACCCCAATTAGTCGAGCAATTTATTTCTTATTTGAAAAATTTAAAAATAATCCAATTCATTTAGAAAAAATCTTAAATAGACCAATTGTACTAGTGTATATCTCTCTTGCCTTAGCAGTCGTGACATTTTTCTTAGTTGACTCACAAGTAATTACATTAGTCGAAACTGAAGCGGAAATATTAGCCAACCAAGAAGTAAAAGTTTTATATAATAAAGAAAGTTATGTTGTAGAAGGATTGGTTGACCATGCAGATATCATACTAACTGGAAGAAAAAGTGCTTTATATTTAGCAAAACAGTTAGGAAGTCATGAAGTAGTACTAGACTTATCTGACTACGAGCCTAGTGATTCACCAAAAAAAGTTCCACTTACTTACAATCAAACAATTGAAAATATTAATTATAAATTAGATCCAGCTTATGTAAGTGTAGTAATTAAGAAAAAAGAAAGCGAGCAAATGTCAGTATCTTATGAACTGTTAAATGAAAATAAATTAAATGAAAAATTTTCGGTTTCCAATGTATCTTTAGAAAAAACAACAGTTGTAGTAAAAGGTGCGAAAGACGCTTTAGAAAGTGTAGCAACAGTAAAAGCCCTAATTGATCTAGGCAATAGTAAATTTACAGAAGCTATTACTTATGATATAGATAATATTCCTTTAGTAGCCTATGATAAAAATGGTCGCGTTTTAGAAAATGTTGAAATTGTACCTTCAACTATCAGTGCAAGTATTTCGTTTAGTACATATAAGGCTACAGTACCAGTAATAGTTTCAACCACAGGAGAATTAGTCGCTGGAAAATCAATTTCTTCTATTACGATTAATGGCAAAACAAATTATACTGTTGATATTTATGGGGAAAAAGCTGATATTGATAAAATCACAAGCGTTCCAGTAATCATAGACGTAAATTCTCGTGGTTCTGGTGGGGCATTTACATACACAGCAAGCATTCAAAAATTAACAGGCGTGCGTTCTATGAGTGAAGATAATGTAAAAGTTGTAGTAGCATTTGGAGATGAAAAACAAAAAACTTTAAATATTACAAACATACGTCCAACAAATTTAGGAAGTGAGCTAACCGTAAACAGAACATCAACCGAACCAATTGTTGTTCAAGTAAAAGGAGTGCAATCCGTAATTGATTCCATCAATGAAGAAAACGTGTCAGCTTATATTGACCTTGCAAATTATAAAGAAGGAGAGCATGAAGTTGATGTTGTGATTGAAAACAACGATCCAAGATTAAACTTTGTAGTAACAAATAAAGTAAAAATAGTAATATCAAAATAAAAAGGGAAGCACAAAAATGCTTTCTTTTTAAAAAAGGAGAAGAAAAATGTTAAAAGATTATGAAATAGCATATCAAAATGAAATGGAAGATATAGTGAGTATTGCCAAAAAAATTGGCTTAGAAGAACAAGATCTAGAACTATATGGTAAGAAAAAAGCCAAAATAAACACCCACATTAGTGACAAGCAAAATTCAAAATTAATTTTAGTAACAAGCATAAATCCGACGCCATTTGGTGAAGGGAAAACAACGGTAGCAATTGGCTTACACGATGCGTTGAGGCGTGCTCACGTAAAATCCATATTAGCGCTTAGAGAACCATCATTAGGTCCAGTCTTTGGAGTTAAGGGCGGTGCTGCTGGTGGGGGATACGCTCAAGTAGTTCCGATGGAAGAGATTAACCTACATTTCACAGGGGATTTTCATGCAATAACGACTTCTAACAACCTAATTTCGGCAATGATAGATAACTCTCTTTACCAAGGCAATCCTTTAAAACTTGATAAAGAAAAAATTTATTTCACTAGAACCATGGACATGAATGATCGAGTATTAAGAAACATCTTAGTTGGAGTAGGACCCAAAACGAATGGCATTGAACGTGAAGATAAATTTACGATAACTGCTGCATGTGAAATTATGAGTACCCTTTGTATGTCGAAAGATTTAGAAGAATTAAGAGAAAATCTCAACAAAATAATAATTGGAAAAAATATCAATAATGAATATGTTTATGTGAAAGATTTAGGAATAACAGGTTCATTACTAGCATTATTAAAAGATGCCATGAAACCTAATCTTGTACAAACTTTAGAAAAAAATCCTGTTTTAATTCATGGAGGTCCCTTCGCAAACATTGCTCCTGGAGTAAATAGTATTGCAGCTACAAAAACTGCCCTTTCCTTAGGTGAGATAGTGATAACAGAAGCAGGATTTGGCTTCGATTTAGGAGGGTTTAAATTTTTAGATATTGTCTCAAGAAATCATAATCTAACCGTATCAGGAATCGTTCTTGTTGTAACAATAAAAGCAATAAAGCACCACGCTGCTAACGAAGAACTAAGCGAATTAGAAAAATTAAAGCTAGGATTCTCTAACGTCGCAGCTCATCTAGAAAATCTAGAACTATTAAAAATACCTTATATAGTAACTTTAAATAAATACACTACAGATACGGAAAGTGAAATAAAATTACTAAACGAACTTTTAGAGCCATACAATCACGAACTCGTAATAAATAACGTATATGAACTTGGTGGCGAAGGTGCAAAAGAACTTGCAAATAAAGTATTAGAAATGAACAATCAAAAAATGAATTACTTATATACAAATGAAAATACAATTAAGGAAAAAATAGAAATTATCGCAAAAAAAATCCTTCATGCTGGAAATATAGAATATACCTCTCTTGCCGAAGAAAAAATAAAAGAGGCAGAACCTCATTTTTCTAAACTACCAATTTGCATTGCTAAAACACAATACTCTTTAAGTGATGATCCAAAAAAACTAGGAAATCCAAGAGATTATACCATTACAGTAAAAGACATAAGAGTCTATAACGGAAGTGGCTTTATCACAGTTTATCTTGGAAGCATTTTAACAATGCCAGGACTTTCTGCTTCACCATCAGCGCTAAATATTGATGTAAAAGATGAAAAAATAACAAATATTTTTTAATAAATTGGAAAAAGGAACCTTTAATGATTCCTTTTTATTCAAATGGATGTGAGTCAATATGATGAAATAAAACACCGATATTAACAAGTCCACAAATACCAATTAAGGTATAAATGACTTTTACAATCATAGATCCGGCTTCAAAGATAGCAGTTACTAGATTAAAATCAAATAATCCAATAAGGCCCCAGTTGACAGCACCTAAAATTGTAAAAACTAAACAAATTTTATATACAATTTCCATACTTCCCATCCTTTCATTCTTATTATGGAATAATAAAAAAAAATTATGCATATTTCTTTTTTCTTTAAATATAGTGTAATAGAAAAGGAATGTGGTGAAATGAAAAAATTATTAGTGGTACTCCTTATCGTAGTAACTTGTATGACAGGATGTGGAAAAAAAGATGCCTCAAATGTAATGAAAGATTTTACAGCAAAAATTAATGATACTACAAGCTATACATTAAAAGGAAACATGGAAATCTATTCAGATGAAGAAACGTTTACCTATAGCTTAGAAGTCGATTTCTTAAAAGATTATTTCTATAAAGTAAAAATGGTAAATCAAACGAACAATCATGAACAAATCATTCTTCGTAATAAAGATGCAGTCTATGTAATAACGCCATCGCTAAATAAAAGCTTTAAATTTCAAAGTGAATGGCCAGAAAATTCCAGCCAAGCATATTTACTAAAAGCAATTATTACAGATATGAATAATGATACAAATAGTGCTATTGAAGAAATAGATGGTTCTTATGTAATTAAATCAAATGTTAATTATCCAAATAATCCTGAATTAAAATATCAAAAAGTAACTTTAGATAAAGATAATAATATAAAAAAGACTGAAGTATACGATGAAAAAGATAAATTAAAAATGAAAGTAACCTTTACAAGCATCGATTACAAAGCAAGTTTAAAAGAAGAAGATTTCAAATTAGAGGATTATATAAAAGAAGAAACAAACGAGGAAAAAAAATTAGAAAGTAAAAAAGAAGATAAGGCCGAACAAAAAGAAAACACAAATAGTTCTAAAGAAGATGAAAATTGTAAAGAAAAAGGAACCTGTAAACAAGAACCTACAAAATGTGAAGGCGAATCATGTACAGAAAAAACAGGTGCATTAGAAAACATTTTATATCCTCTTTATATACCAAGTAACACGTATTTATCAAAAAGTGATAAAGTAAGTACAGACGTGGGTGACAGAGTAATATTAACATTTGGAGGAGATAAAAGCTTTGTTTTAGTAGAAGAACGTGCAAGTGTAAGCGACGAATTCGAAGTAATTCCTGTTTACGGAGATCCTCTAATCGTAAATGATACGATAGGCGCTTTAGGATCAAACTCATTAAGCTGGACAAAAGATAACATTAGCTATTACTTAGCGGGAAATGATTTAACTACAAAAGAATTACTAACTATAGGAGAATCTATTGGATACAATAATCAAACTGTATCAAAAGAAAAATAATTGCTATAAAATTAATAACGAGAAGAAAACACTTCCCGTTTTTATTTGGAAAATTTTACTATCGATAAAACCACTTGCTTTTTTTGGGAAATGTGATAAAATATTTGTTCGAAAGAAGGGATTGCATGTTTAATTATAAAAATTATATTGTTTCAGTAAGTCGAAATAATCTACCAGATGTAAAATCACAATTCAAATATTTTTCACCAGATACAGCCTTAGAAGTAAGTAAAGGCCTTGTCTGTGATGTAGAATTTACAGTATCAGATAAGGAAAGAAACACTCTAATAGAAGGAATTAAAAACCCACAAGTACTACTTGAATTAGAAGATGGAAGAATTATAACAGTTGAAAGAGCGGGAAAAGGCCTTGTTTTTGTAATAAGACAGATAAGCGAAAACCGTTGCGAAAAAGAAGTATCACTTGATGTTTCTAACTATGAGGCTTCTAACGATAAAATGCTATGGTTGCTTCAATCAAAAACAGGAAGTACAATCTATGACTGTAGAAATAGTCAATTACTTTATGTTTCAAATAAGCACTATATTAGTGGAAAAGAATACATTGCTGCTACGAGAACAGTTGAATTTGATGGAATTGTAGAACATTTAAATTATATATTTGATAAAAATACTTTAGACTTTGCAGGGTTATCTTCTACTATTTTAGGTAATTTTATCCAAAGAATTAGAGACGGAGAAAATTCGAATGTTATAAAAACAACAGAATATTGTTATATGAAAGAAGTTTGGGCCGAAATAGCTAAATTACAAGCACAAAGAGATCAAAACATGACATTAGGTTTAATTAGCAAGAAATTTATATAAAATTGCTGAAAAGCAATTTTTTTATAACGAATAAATTAAGTCAAATAAAAAAATGAGATGCGAAGTAAGAAAAAACAAAACATTTAAGGTAATTGCAATTCTTGAAATATTTATGTATAATACGAGTAGGTGATTTGAAATGAAGAAGCAGAATTTAACGTATAAAACCGAAGAACAAAAAGAAATGATGAAGTTTTTAATCGTATTACTAGTTGTCATAGGAATCATTGTGGGTGTATATTTTGTAAGCAAGCTTTTAATGAAAGAAGAAGCAAAAGACTTAGCTTATCAAACTGGTACAGTGAGTACAAATGTTGCTGTCGTGGGTACTCTCTTAAATAATCCAGAAAAAGAATATTATGTTCTTGCTTACGATACAACTGGAAATGATGCGAGCAGCTATGTTACTTATGCGGGGTATTACACAAATACTCAAAAAAATGCTACCAAAATTTATTATCTAGACTTAAATAATGGAATGAATAAAAATTATTATTCAAAAGAAGAAAGTAACATAAAAGCAACAAATATTAAAGACCTAAAAATGAAAGATGGTACTTTAATAAAAGTAGAAAATGGAAAAATAACAAAATATTTAGAAGGCTTAGAAACTATAAAAAAGGAATTAGAAGTGAAAGAGAAGAAGGATTAACTTCTCTTTTCATTTTAAATGATTTATGGTACGATAGTTACGAATTAAGGTGAAAAAATGAATCAAAATAATAATAGTCCAGGGTTCCCATTAAAATGGGTTTGTATCATTATAATTATAACTGCAATTATTACTAGCTTAACTACGGGATTAATTATATATAATAATAGTAAAATAGTTTTAGGTTCAGCAAGTTTAAAAGAAGATGATGCCTTAAGAGAATTTTTAAGAGTATATAATGGTTTAGATGAAAATTATTACGAAGATATAAACAAAACAGAGATGGTTGATGCAGCAATAAAGGCCATGCTAGACTACTTAGGAGAAGACTATTCAACATATTTAGATCAAAAAGAAACCGATGATTTGGCAGATCATTTAAGTGGTAAATTTTTAGGAATAGGTATATCTATTACAAATGGCAGAGAAATATTTAAAGTTTATGAGAATACTCCAGCGAAAAGAGCAGGACTTCAAGAAGGAGACATTATAATAAGCATTAATAATAAATCCACAGAAAACTTAACCCAAGCATCAGTTGCAAATTTAATCGATAAGCAAAAAGAAAATACAATTTGTATCGAAAGAAATAATAAAGAATATACGTATCAAGTAAAAGCAGAAATGGTCAATACTCCATTAACAACACAATTGATTGAAAGAGCAGATCAGAAAATTGGCTATATTTTCATGGAAGCATTTACCAATACAGTAGAAGAAGAGTTTAAAAGAAGCTTAGAAGAATTAGAACAAAAAGGCATGAATAGTCTCATTATAGACGTTCGAGGAAATGCTGGTGGTTACTTAAAAGGAGCTACAGAAATAGCAAGTTTATTTTTAGAAAAAGGAAAAGCTATATATACTTTAGAGGGAAAAGACTCAAAAGATACAACTTACGATCAAACAGAAGAGGCAAGAGATTTCAATGTAGTTATTTTAATCAGCGAAAGCAGTGCGAGTGCAAGTGAAGTTTTAGCAGGCGCGCTAAAAGATTCCTATGGTGCCATTTTAGTAGGCACAAAATCATATGGAAAAGGCCGTGTGCAACAAACGAAATCGTTAGAAGATGGAAGTATGGTAAAATACACTACGGCAAAATGGTTAAGACCAAATGGTGAATGCGTAGATAAAAAAGGAATAAAACCAGATTATGAAATTCAACTTGTTCAAAATGAAGATGGAACTTGGAAAGACACGCAATTAGAAAAAGCACTAGAACTATTAAGTTAGTTCTATTTTTACTTTATAAAATAGAAAAAATTTTGTATAATTAACAAAGAAAGCGAAGTAGATTATGAATTATATTAAAATAGGAGACAAATTAAAAATTGAATGTTTTAAACATAATGGATATCTAGATCGTACAAGTGACTGTGCAACAGTAATATATGTTGATGATAAAGTTTTAATAGTTGCAAATGACCATACTAAGCTTACTGAACATAATGGTGTGAGTCATTGCACAAATGAGCCGGCAATATTATTTTTTTATAAAAAGAAATGGTTTAATATAATTGCCCAATTTAAAAAAACAGGGTTGTTTTATTACTGCAATATTGCAACACCGTATATTATCGATGGAAAAAGCATAAAATACATTGATTATGATTTAGATTTAAGAGTGTATCCTGATGGCGGATTTAAAGTATTAGACCGCAATGAATATCACTATCACAGAAGAATTATGAAATATGGCAAAATGTTAGACGCCATAATAGAAAATTCTTTGAGCGAATTAATTGAGTGGAAAAAAACGGAAAAAATTCCTTTTCAAAAAGATTATGTATTAAATTATTATAAAACATTTCAAATTTTGCAAAAAAAAGAACAAGAAAAGAACTGAAGAATTGAGCAAAAATGGTCAATTTTTTTAGTGTCAAAAAAGAAATAAAAAAAATTTTAAAAAAAGTGAAACTTTTTCTTGCATTTACATAAACTTTATTGTAAACTATAAAACAGTTACCGAGGAAAAAAGGTAATAAAAAAGCTTAAATAACAAATTTTGATAAGAATTGAAAGATTTTTTGAAAAAAATGAAATTTATGCTTGCATTTACACTTAATATAGTGGTAGAATGTAAAACGTGTTGAGAAACACAAAGAAAACGATCTTTGAAAACTAAGTAAAAAAGTCAATTTGAGTAGCAAAGGAAGA
>CAQRXS010000009.1 GCA_948874605.1 uncultured Bacilli bacterium
TAGTTTTAATGTTTGAACAATCATTGCAAAGTCAGTTGCTTTTTTTTCAAAAATAACATCTTTATTTTTTGTAAGTAGTATTTTCAAATTATGAAAATCTATTGCTTTTTTCTCATATAGCTTAGATGGATTTTGTAAAATAAAACTACTGCTTAAATGCTTTAAAACTGTCTTTTTTTCTATAAGATATTGCTCCATGGATTTTTGTATTAGATCTGACATAGTATCAAGTTTTTGAATTTTGGTTTCATAAAGCATTATTGGGTTTTTAAGAACATAAGCTTCACTTAAATTAATTAGTTTATGTCGTGCTGCATCTAAATTGCGATGAAAAATACTTGATACTTCCACTTGTTTTGTTTTAAAAATATTTTGTACTTCCTCTACTGTAGGAACCGCCATTTCAGCAGCACCAGTGGGTGTTGGAGCTCGCATATCAGCAACATAATCGGAAATTGTAACGTCTACCTCATGTCCTATTGCGCTAATAATTGGTATTTTTGAGGCAAATATTGCTCTTGCTACAATCTCTTCGTTAAATGCCCATAAGTCTTCAATTGAACCTCCACCACGACCAATTATTAAGACATCTAAGTCATATTCCTGTGCGACACTGATTTTTTTTGCAATATCTGAGGCAGCTGAAACACCTTGAACTAGAGCTGGAAAAAGAATTGTTTCGCAAATTGGAAATCTTCTTTTTATGGTACTTAAAATATCTTTGATAGCTGCGCCAGTTGGTGCTGTAATAATTCCTATTTTACTAGGATATTTAGGAATTGCTTTTTTAAATCTTGGATCAAATAAACCTTCCATTTGCAATTTTTTCTTTAATTTTTCAAATTCAATATAAAGATTTCCTAATCCATCTTGCTCCATTTTGTCAATATATACTTGGTAATTACCACCCGCAGGATACACACTAATGCGTCCGGTGACAAGAACATTCATTCCGTCTTCCGGAGTAAAATTTAAAGAACTCGCTGCACTCCGAAACATTATAGCATTAATACGTGCATCGTCATCTTTAAGAGTTAAATATAAGTGTCCGGAAGTATGATGTTTAAAATTACTAATTTCTCCTTTTAAATAAACTTTTCGTAAATAAGGATTATCTTCAAATACCATTTTTATATAATTATTAATTTGAGAAATTGTGATATATTCTTGATTCATATGGTCAATCCTCCTTTCTTTTTAGAAATGTTATTTCAATAAAAAAAGATTTTTTATTCTTTTATATATTTATCTAAAGCTGCATTAATCATTTTGGCAAGCTCTTCATCATTATATGTTTTAGCAAGTTCAACTGCTTCATTTATAACAACAATCGGGGGTGTATCCATATACTTTAATTCATAAAATGCCATGCGAAGAATACAGGCTCCTGTTTTATCAATTCTTTTTATATCCCAATTTTTTAAATACTGATTCGCAATCTCATTTATTTCTGCTATTCTTTCTTCTACTCCATAAACAATGGAATTAACAAAATTGTTCTCAATAGGCATATTTTCTTTAATAATGCTTTCTATATTATATTCTAATTTGTTTTCTTTTAAAATTTCTATTTGATATAAACAAGTCATTATAATTTTTCTAGATTCGGAACGTGTCATTGAATCACCTCTACCTAATTATTTTATCAAAAAAAACTAGAGTTTACTAGTCTTTTCCTTTTGGATTGTACGAATTGACAAAACTTGAACGTAGTTCTAAAGTTATTTTTGCATTATATCCTTTTTTAGTTCATAAAGGAAATTTAAAGCATCCATTGGTGTCATATGTAAGGGATCTACAAGTTCTAGTTTCTCACGCAATTCATCTTTTTTGTCGTTTTCAAAATCCATTGCAAATTGAATTTGCGTTTCTCTTTCTTCTTTCTTTTTCTTTTTATTTTCGTAAATTGCTAATGTGTTACTTGCATTTTTGATAATTTCTTCCGGAAGACCTGCAAGACGCGCTACATGTATACCGTAACTTCGGTCTACAGACCCACTTTTCACTTTATGAAGAAAAATTAGGTTACCCTTTTCTTCTACTGCACTTACATGAACGTTTTTAATGGATGGTATTGTTTGTTCCATACTTGTAAGTTCATGATAATGTGTAGAAAATAATGTTTTGCATTTGATATGCTTTGATACGTATTCTAATATGCTTCCTGCCAAGCTCATTCCATCGTAAGTAGCAGTACCTCTACCTAATTCATCAAACAAAATCAAGGAATCTTCTGTAGCATTACATATGGCATTTTTGGCTTCTTTCATTTCAACCATAAATGTGGATTCTCCACTTACTAAATCATCGCTTGCGCCAATTCTTGTGAAAATCTTATCCATTATCGGTAACTTCGCACTTGTCGCTGGAACAAAAGACCCCATCTGTGCCATAATAACAATAATGGCAAGTTGACGCATAAATGTAGATTTTCCGCTCATATTTGGACCTGTGATTAAAAGGGTATGGATGGAAGAGTCCATGACGCAATCATTACAAACATATTCTAAATTACTTACTTTTTCAATTACAGGATGTCGACCATTTTTAATGTCAATTAAATGATTTTGATTCAATTCTGGTCTTACTAATCTATACTCATCCGCAGCCACAGCTAGTGAAGTTATGGCATCTAGTTCAGCCACTACATTTGCAGTATCTTTTAAATCTAATATTTGCTTTTTAATGATTTCTTTTATTTCATTAAATAGTTGATACTCCATATCTATTATTTTCTCTTCGGCATTTAAAATTAATGCTTCTTTTTCTTTTAATTCTGGACTGATGTATCTTTCACAATTTGTTAAAGTTTGACGGCGTTCCCAATGTAAACTTTCAGGGACGTTTGCTATTTGTCCTTTGGTAATTTCAATATAATAACCAAAAACTTTGTTGAAACCAACTTTCAAGTTTTTAATTCCTGTTTCTTCTTTTAGTTTAGATTCAAATGAAGCAATAAAATCTTTACCACCACTGCGAATCGATTTTAATTCGTCTAATTCTTTATTATAACCATCTTTGATTAAATAACCTTCTTTAATTGTGACAGGTGGATTTTCATAGATAGCATTTTCTAATAAATTATATAAATCGGAATGTGTATGAATTTTTAAGTCAAATTTTAAAGCTTCAACAATTTCTTTAATTGCTGGTAATTCTTTTAAACTTCTTGATAGCTGTAATAAATCTCTAGCATTTAGGGACCCACATGAAACTTTTCCACAAAGTCTTTCTATATCATAGATTTGATATAAGGATTCACGAAGTTTATCTTTTAAGATAAATTCGCTATTTAAAGTTTCAATCTTATCATATCTTTCTTCAATAAGTTTTTGATTTTTTAAGGGATTCATTAACCAATGTTTTAGTTTTCTAGAACCCATTGATGTTTTAGTTTTATCAAGTAACCAAATTAAAGAATAAGTTCGATCTTTTAAGCGTAAAGTTTCTACTAATTCTAAATTACGTACAGTATGAATATCCATCATTAAATAGTCATCCGGAATAACGACCTCTGCTGGTTTAAAATGACTTAAATCTTTTAATTCTTTGACTACTAAATAATATAGTAAATGTTTTACTGTATGAAGATAATGCTCTTCTTCTAAGGATTCATAGATGGATGAATACTCATCGTTTAGTTCCTCTTCAGATATAGAAACTTCGATACCATAATTTCCTTTTAGTAGCCCAATTAATTCCATATCTTCCTTATTTTTTAAAACAACTTCCAATATTCCTAAATTTAAAATTGTGCTAATTAATTTTTCTTTTTGATGTGGTAAAATTGAAACAAAGATAGAGCCTGTTGATATATCAGCATAGCATATTGCATAAATATAAGAAAAATCTAAAATGCTTGCAATATAATGATTGTCATGCTCGTTTAACAGTTCTAAATCAACAACAGTTCCTTTACTAATAACTTGTGTCACACCACGTCGGACCATTTTTTTGGTATCTTTCGCATCTTCTAATTGGTCACAAATTGCGACTTTATATCCTTTATTCACTAATTTTTCAATATAAGGTTTAATAGAATGATGAGGAATCCCACACATTGGTACACGTTCATCTAATCCAGCATTCTTGCCTGTTAATGTAAGTTCTAGTTCACGACTTGCTAATAATCCATCTTCAAAAAATAATTCATAAAAGTCTCCTACGCGATAAAACAATATCTCTTCTGAATATTCATCTTTAATTTCCATATATTGTTGCATCATAGGACTTAATTTATTAATATCTACTTCACTGCGTTTCATTTTACCACCCGTAAAAAAATTATAATACAGAAAAAAAGAAAGTACAAGAAGACTTTCCAAATTTTAGCAATTTAAGATACCAACTGTTTCTTTTAACGCCATAGTTTTTTTTCTCTTGGTAGAGTAATGTATTTCATTTTGCAATATCCCTCTTCAATGTATGGATATTCGTCTTTAATTTCTAATACATCATCGACATATTCACTTCTTATTAAAGTATATTTTCCCTTTTCATTTTTTTCCACTTTGCATGCTTGATACATTGGATGGCACAATCTTTTGTTACCAGTCTTAAACCAGTGATTCTCGTCTGTTGTCCAATCTGTCTTAGTTACTGATACTCTTTTTTGAACATATTCACCTAAGTCCCAGTCATATCTTGTTACAGTGTCATAGTCTTCATATTCATACTCGTATTCTATATAATCTGTTCTAGATGATTGCACTTTTTGAATCTTATCAATATTTAATTCGGTAACCAGAAGATTTTTCTTATCTAGAAAATTTTGTAATTCTATATCTTTATGGTTTAAGTAATAATACTCTTCACTCCATTTATACCCCCAATCCGACAAGATTTCGCTTTGCTGATATTTTACATAACCATTTTTGGTATATAAATGTACATGATCGTCCCCTAGATTACAATCTGATTTTGCACAGCCATTTGTAAGTGTTAATGGTAAACACATCAATATTAGTTTTAATTGTTTTAAACTTTTTTTCATTTTAGTCCTCCTTTTGGTTTTACATCTAGCTCTAATTTACAACTTTGTAATACCAAATTCCAGTCATAATCATAAGGAACAGCCTTCATTAAAGTTTGAAGAAGTATGGTATATTGCTCTTCTAACGTTTTTCTTTTAATAGTTTCCTCATGAGCTATTGTTTTATAGGCTAATTCTATTGATTTATTTTCCTCTATAGTTGAAGTTGATGTAATTTTATTATGAATTCTTTCGTACTTTGGAAGTTTTATAGTTTGAAGAATTGGTTTGAGTTGTTGAATGCGCCGAGTATCATAATATTCTTTCGGAGCAGTATCAGCACTTTTTATTAAGTATCCTAACGTATCAGTTTTAAAAAAATAGTTAAATGCCATATCATTCAAGATTGATGCAATGCTATATATTCCTGGACAGTTTGCTCCAAAAATGTCTGAAGTCTGTTCTTTTGAAACTTTCATTTTTTGTTCATATTCACTTTGCAAGGAAGCTATATACGCATCTATAATTATCGAGTTTATATTATATAAAGGGTGTGTTTCGTCTATAGGAACCCATTGCACTTGAAATGAAGTTGAATCTAATTCTTTTTTTCTTTCTTCTAACATTCCTTGCAATTTTTTAACTTGTAATTCCAAATCCATTTTTTCTTGTCTAAGTATTGTTATTTCGTTTGATAACTGTGATTTTTCTTGTTTCGTTTCCAATAATTCATTACTTATTTTAAACAGTTCGGATTGTAAATTCGCTACTTGCTCTAATAAACTCACTTTTTGTTGACTTAAAAAGGAAACATCAGTAGTTAAAGAATCTTTTTTTCTATTTAATGAATTAGTCTCTTCTTGTAACTTTGCGCTTTGTTCTCGAAGTAAATTTACTTTATGTTTATATTTTTCACTAATAAGACCTTCCAACGCCTCTTTCGCATATTTTGATAAGTATGTTCCAGTTACATATTGCTCAATGTCGTCACCATTTGTTAGACTATCAAGATATTTTAATAGTGTTGACATACGTTCTAGACTATCTTCTGTAATAGGAAATGTATTCATCACTTGTTCTATCATTTTTTGAACAACTTTTGAATTACTATACTCTTTCATATAAGTAATACCCCCTTTGAGTTGTTATTTATTATAGCCAAAATTTAGGGAAAGTCAAATTTTAAAAAGTTGATCTAACACTAAATTCTATGTTTTTTAGATGAAATTTTGATTTGAATAACTTTGCTTAGAAAGATATAAGAGCGATATAATATTTTTTTAGAAATAGTATTTTCACAATGTATTTCAGACTTTTTATAATTTCACTCTTTCTTATATAAATTATTTCTTTAATTCTTTTCGAATTTGTTCTTCTTGCGCTATGCCTAAATCAGGAACAAATAAAGATAATCCATCCCTTTGACATAAACAATTTTCTAACAAAACGTAAATAACTTCTTGTTTAAAAGGGAGAATTTGATTTATTAAAAATCTAAAATGTTTAAAAGCATCTATTCCCATTCCGTGCTTTACTGCCATTTCTTCAACAGTTCCTATTACTAAATTTTCTCTACTAGTTCTAAGCTTTCCATTTATCCAAGTGTTTTCTATTAATTTCATTTCGCCATAATTTTGCTGATAAGGAGTACTTTTTCCAATTATTTCACGAATCTTTATTCCTTTGAGATTTTTATCATTAAGTTCTATACTTTTATCACAATATTTTAATTGATATAGGTATTCTTTTGCGTGATTGCTTACTTTCTCTCCATCGGTTTTATAAATTAAAATTTCCTCAGTATTGAAACTTTCTGTTTGGCTTTTAAAATTTAAATATAGACCGTTATCATCTATTTTAAAATTCATAAAGCCGTTATCTTTGCTCCACAAGGTTAGGCTTGGACAATCGCCGATATACATAACAACATGATCTATATTACCATTTTCTCTTTTAATATCTAATACATAATTAAAAATGTTTTTTTCCTTTTCATTTTGAATCTTTCTTGTGGATTTAAAAAGAATATCATTCGTTTCCAGTTCTGTTTGATACCCATAAGTTTTAGGGTATCCTTTTTTCACATTTTCATTATATAACTTCTTGTATTGAATAAATCCAACTATTGTTTTATGCTCATCCATAATTAACCAACGATTAGAATTATCTGGACCTAGTAAACTACATCCTAACATTGCTATCAATTTTAGTTCTATTTCTAAGTTATGATTGATTTTTTCCGCAAAAACATTCCTTCTTTCTACTTAATTTTTATTTTATCATATTTTATACTTCAAAAAAAGAAATAGTTTTTATTCTATTTCTTAGGAAAGTTTATCACATATTAAACTAGCAATCTCTGTCGGATTTTCAACTGGAAGCCCTTCAATTAACCGTGCCTCAGCATATAGTATTTTCGCATAAGTTTTAAGTTCTTCTTGGTTATTCTCTTGATGCAATTGCTTTAATTTATCAGCAATTTTATGATTATTATTTATCTCAAGTATTTTTTCTGCTTTTACAGCTTCATTATTCGGCATGGAATTCATAACTTTTTCCATTTCAATAGATAAATTACCAGCACTAGAAAGGCAAACAGGATGATTTTTTAAACGATTCGTAAACTTAATATCTTTTATATCATTTAATGCTTCTTTCATAATGTCAAATAGTGACTTATTTTCTTCATTTTCTTTTTTTAAGCTTTCTTTTTCTTCTTCTGTGTCAAGATCAAGATCATCTTTAGAAACATTAATAAATTTCTTTTCTTTATATTCACGAAGCATTTGGATTGCAAATTCATCTACATAATCCGTACAATACAAGATTTCAAATCCTTTTTCTTTTACAAATTCTACTTGAGGTAAGGTATCACAGCTAGCAAGTGATTCTCCACATACATAATATATACCTTTTTGGTCTTCGCTCATATTTGAAATATATTCTTCTAAAGTTCTTAATTTCTTTTCTTTCGATGTTGCAAATAATAATAAATCTTGTAGTTTTTCTTTATTCATTCCATAGTTATTATAAATGCCAAATTTTAAATTCATCCCAAAGGCATTCCAGAATTTTTCATAAGTTTCACGGTCTTCTTTTAATAAATTTTTAAGTTCTTTTTCAATTTTGCTCTCAATATTTTTAGCAATAACTTTTAAATTTTTATCTTGTTGAAGCATTTCGCGAGAAATATTTAAAGATAAATCCGGAGAGTCTACTACACCTTTTACAAAACTATAGTAGTCTGGAAGTAAATCTCCACATTTTTCCATAATCAGTACACCATTGGAATAAAGTTGTAATCCTTTTTCATATTCTTTGGTATAAAAATCATACGGAGCATGCGAAGGGATAAACAATAGAGAGTTAAAGCTTACTACTCCTTCAGCGCTTGTGTGAATTACCTTTAATGGTTTCTCATAATCAAAAAATTTATCGCTGTAGAATGTATTATATTCTTCTTCTTTTATTTTTGACTTATTTCTTTTCCACAAAGGAACCATATCATTTATCGTTTCTATTTCGGTATGTGTTTCATACTCATTTTCCGTTCCTTCTTTTAAATGGGAATGCGTTACTTCCATTTTAATTGGGTAAGTAATATAATCTGAGTATTTCTTTATTAATTCACGTAATTTATATTCTTCAAGGTATTCGGAATAATGAATATCTTCCGTATCTTCTTTTAAATATAGGGTTATTTCTGTTCCAAATGTGTCTTTTTCACCTTTTTCTATTGTATAGCCATCAACTCCGCTTGAAGTCCAAGTGAAAGCCTCTTCACTACCAAAAGCTTTAGAAGTTACTGTAATTTTACTTGCAACCATGAATGCTGAATAAAAACCAACACCGAATTGACCAATAATATCAATATCTTTTTTGTGTTCTTTTTCATTTTTAAATAATTCAGAACCACTTTTCGCAATTGTCCCTAAATTAGATTCTAAATCTTCTTTATTCATACCTATTCCATTATCGATAATACTTAAAGTTCTTGCTTCTTTGTTTGATTTTAAGAAGATTTCAAAATCACTTTTTTTAATTTTTATTGCATCATTCGTAAGAGATTCGTAGTGTAATTTATCAATCGCATCACTAGCGTTTGAAATTAACTCTCTTAAAAATATTTCTTTATTTGTATAAATAGAATTTATCATTAATTCCATTAATTTTTTTGATTCGGCTTTAAATTCTTTTTTTGCCATATAACCACCTTCCATTAATGTTATAACATTATTTTTTAGCACTGTCAACATCGAAGTGCTATTTTGGATAAACTGATTTTAGGTTATTAAAAAAATATGACAACTTTGCCATATTTTTTAGTTTTACTATGGTGTATCAGTTTCTTCGGGTGCTGTAGGTGTTGTAGGATTATTAGCTAAAGAACCTACTACAGTGATCTTGCTTCTTAATACTTTATTCATAAACGCGTCATCTGCTGGAGTTTCTTCGCCCATCCATAAACGTAATTGATAAGTAACAGAAGGCGCATCATTTTCATCTGTTTTTCCATCTAATACTCCTGTTGCAATTTCAAATGCTTTGTCTGCAATGTCAGTTCCCTCTATTAAAGTTGGATCTTTTACATCATTACTAGTTAATAGCACTGGAGTACCTTCTTCTCCTTCAAGGTTAATCATCATTTTCATGAAATTTAGATTTTCTAATCTATCTGATTCATTTTCCTCTACTAAAGTTTCTAGATTTATGCTGTAAGCAGAAGTTCCAGCACAACGATTTGTAATTGTAAAATCATAAGATTTTAAACTTTTTCCGACTTCATCTGTAATAGGATAAGCTTTTTCTAAGTTAATTGCTTCTGTTTTATCTTTTAACTCTAATAAGAAACAACCCGTTGTTATTGTATTTGTACTTTCTTGTTGTAAAGTCACTTGCCATAAAGCGAATGTTACTCCTACCGTCATTACTATTGCTACTAAAAGAACGCCTAATAAAACTCCTACTTTTGTTTTTTCATTTTTCATTTCTCTTACTCTCTCCTTCTATTATCATTCTAACAGAAGTTTTTTTAAAAGCAAGTAAATACTATTTTTTCTTAAAAGCTAGACACTAAGTTGACGAATTCAAATAAGTTACTATGGAATGTGGTTTTAATTTATCATGAACTCGTGTTTGTTCGATTACTAAGTCAATTTCTATTTCCTGATTATTCACGTTTAAAAGTGTAACAACGATTTTATTATCCCCTTTTGCTGCAACACCAAACAAATCTGGACGGTAAATGTCAAGAGGTATAATTGAAAAACCTGCATGAATAAATTTTCCAATATGACAAAGATAATAATAAATTGGCGTTTTGATAAAATCGACGCCTTGTCGATTTAAGATAAGTGGACTCTTACAATAGTTTTCTTTGTGTGAGGGTCCACCATTGTAATCTAATAAAATATTCCAATCAATGTAGCCGTTCAAACCATGATTTATATCGCTTAACATATTTATCATGTAATATTCTGCATCTGAAATCCAATTTTTTTCGTTATATTTTGAATAACCGCAGCAACCTTCTGTATGAAAAAGTATGGCGTTTGGGTATTTTTTTGAAACGAGATGTAAGTTTGTACTATGTGTTCCCATATATGAATGAAATGCTAACCCTGAAATGTTTGACAAAAGAAGTTGATCAGCTACTTCTAATAAATTTTCTTTATTATGATCCCAACCAAGAATTTTTGTGTTTTTTAATTTTTCTAATACAATATCTTGTAATTCTTTTAATTCTTCTAAGGTGTATTTACAAGATTCCCATCTTTGGCAGGCATTTGGTTCATTCTGAACTGTTAAAAAATCTATATTTATCTCTTCTTTTTCGTAAACTTCCATAAAAAGAGATAAATAAGTGGCATAATTTTTATAATGTTCTTTTTTTAACTTGTCGCCATGATATAAATCTTTCTTTTCTTTCATCCAAGAAGGCGGGCTCCAAGGACTAGCTAAAAGGGTAAGATTTTTGAAATTTAAAATTTCTTTTAATACAGGAATGATATATTTAAAATCTCTTATTATAGAAAAATCACTTAAATCTTCTTTACGAGTATATTCATAAGAAGACAAACAAAAGTCGTTGCTACCAATTGATATTCTTCCTAGATTGTAATTAAGTCCAGATGCGCCATAGTATGCTTCTAAAAAAGCTTCTCTTCGTTCTTTAGGGAGTTTTAGATAGTTGTATGCACTTGCTTCTGTAATAGCTCCACCCATACCATACCAGGTTTGCATTTTTTCTTTGGGATAACACTTTATAAGATTCCATTCATAAGAAGAATCATAAGTCGTGTCTATTACATCACTTTCATATAAAAATTTTTTTTCTAATATATTTGTTTCTATTTTTTTCATATTTCATCGTATTTTAGTTTACATGTTTCTTTTATGGTTTCAACTATGTCTGTGATGAAGTAACAATCTGGATAATTTTCTGCAGTCTTTTTATAATGGTGGATTCCATATAAAAAGACTTCGATTTTCTTTTCTTTAAAGTATTCTACTAATTTTGGAGTAACAATACTTTCTAATAGACATATAAAGTCATAGATTTCATAATTTTCTTCGCTATTTAGAACGTAATTTAAGACTCCAATTTTATAAAAACGATCTTTTTTAGCTAATTTCTTTATTACAGAGTTGTGAAAGCTCATCAAATAAATGTTCTTTTCTTGATGCTTAGAAATTTCGGCCAGAAACTTTCCTACATTTAAATTAGCCTCTTTAATTTCTAAAAGAAAAACTTTATTTTCCTTTAGCTGCAATACTTCTTCTAAAGTTGGAATACCATGTTCTTTTTTTAACTTTTCGGCAGTAGACAGCGAGATAATGTCATCTTTTACCATCGGATTGTGAACTACGACAAAAACGCCGTCTAAACTGGTTCTAATGTCACATTCAAAACCAACATAGGCGGGATGTTGTAAGGCAGCTTGAAAAGCATCTAATGTGTTTTCTTTTATATTATTTAATTTTAAACCTCGATGGGCAATTAATTTTTTCATAATATAGCATATGATTATTTTTTTCTTTTAAAACCTAAAACAATGCATTTAAACAAACATACGATTATGAATAAACAAACTACTCCTACATAGGTCTCTAAATGCGGCATTTTTACCGCTGGAGAAGTTGTAGGAAGATTAACTTCTGTAAATACAGGAGTAACACTCTCTTTTTCTAAGAAAAATGTGTAAGTTTCTTTTTCTTTATTCTCGGAAGTGACTTGAAGAATTACCTGATTTTCTTCACCTTCCACATAACGATTATTCATTAGTTCTACCTGTGCTTCTTCTTGTAATTTATAATTTAATTTTAATTCAGATTCCCCTTCATTGAGCACGACAGAATAGATATTGTTATCTGACTCGAATTTTCGGGATAATGTCCCATTTAACACTTCTAAATTTTCAACCATACCTGCTGAAACAGAGAATGGCAGAAGTAATAAACTTATAAAAAAGAACAGTTTTTTCATACAATCACCTGTTCTTAGTTTAGCTTTCTTTTATTAAAATATGCCTCCTGTTTTAAATCATTTTTAATAAAATGGAGTTCATTACATATATTTTTTCAATTGGTATAAATAAATAGCCTTTTTTGATTTTTAAGTCTCCGTTTTTTAGGAGGGGTTTAATTGGATAAACGCTTTCCATTTTCACTGCGTACTTTTTTTCAAAGCTTTCGATGTGAATGCCTTTTATTTTACGGAGTCCTACCATTACTTCATTATCCATCCTATCTTGTTTTGATAAAATATCTCTTGTTGGGTTTGTATTTCCTTCCAAATAAGCGGTTAAGTTTTTCGTATTTGTATATCTTATGTTTTCTATATATCCGGATGCAGAAACGCCAAATCCATAATAGGGTTCGTTATTCCAATAAGTTAAATTATGTCGAGATTCAAAGCCCTCTTTTGCAAAATTGCTTACTTCATAATGATTGTATTTATTTTTTGATAATGTTTTACAAATAAAGTAATACATTTCTTCGTCTAATTCTTCTTTGATTGGCTCAACGCCCTTATGATATAAAATAGTGTGAGGTTCTATCATTAAACTATAAGTACTAATATGTTCTGGTTTTAATTTTAAAAGTAATTTTAAATCTCGGGATAAGTCTTTTATTGTTTGCCCTGGTATGGCATAAATTAAGTCAATGTTAACATTTTTAAACCCTAAACTGCGAATTAATTTCATTTTTTCTTCTGCTTCTTCATAGGAGTGACTTCGTCCCAAAAATTTTAGATTTTCTGCCTTAAAAGACTGTATTCCAATGCTTAATCGGTTTACTCCATATTGTTTCAGTAACTTCAAAAATTCTTCGTTAATATCGTTTAAATTACACTCGAAAGTAAACTCTAGGGAGCTATTTTTTTGAAACTTTTTTGTCAACTGTAATAAGAATGTTAATTCATTGAAAGACAAGCAAGAAGGAGTTCCTCCACCAATATAAATACTTTTAATTTCATCGTCTAAATAATGATCTTCTATTTCTTCTTTTAACCTTAAAAGATAATTTTGAGCCCATTTCTTATCATAAAAAACTTTACAAAAATCGCAGTAAGAACAAATTGATTTACAAAAGGGAATATGAATATACACTGCTTTCATATATTACCTTCTAGAGCCAAATTTTGAAGAATGGTATACATTATGATAAAAGTCCGAGATTTGATTCATTTCTTCTTGGTATTCTAAAGGTGTGTTATTAATAAATGCTTCACGCCTATATGGAAAAGCTCTATATGGAACAATATATTTTAAGCGATATTCTATTACTTTTCTTTGTTCTTCTTTTGTTAATTCATCAAAACCTTTTCCTGATCTTATAATTTTTATAGTTTCCGCACTAGTAAGCCAATCAATCATTTTTTTTAAAGCTGGGATGTTATTAAAATTGGTAAGAACACCTAAATCTTCAATGGACAAGCGAAATGTAAATATCATAGGATACCACAAGCTCATTTGTGACTTAATTTTATTTAATTTTGCTTTTTCTTCTTCGCTAATAACTGGCTGCTTAGAATTGCCAAAGAAATTATCGTACGTCCGTTTGCTTGCCAAGTGACTTTTTTCTCTTCGATAAGCTCGCATTTCTTCAATTTTCTCTTTGCCAAACATGCGATAAAGACATTCTTCGTAGTCCTTTATTGTTAAAATATCTGCAATTTGATAACTATTAAAATCATATTTCGTTGCTAAATATTGATCTGACAAATTAAAACCAGAATCTATATATTCCCTTACCATTTCATATATTTTTTTATTATATAAATATTGCCGAGTAAACCTAGAAGAAGATACAGTTTTCAAATTGACTCCTTGTTCTTCTAATCTTTGTAAACGTTTGTAAATTTCTTCGCGCTTCATTTCAATAGTCTGAGCATACTTTTCTCGAACTTTATTATATAACTCTATATTTTGAAAAACTCCTTGCTGCAAGTAATTTAAATAATTATAGACTTCTTCTTCTGTCATGTTACCTTGTATAATTGCAATTTCAACATATGTAAATCCAGCAAATATGAGATTCACAATATCATCTAGCAAATCTTTATCAACAGTGTTGCGCTGCTTTAAATTTCTTTCCATCTGAATTTTTTGATAGGTGTCTAAATCATAATTGGGATGATTTAATCTTCCTAATGAATACAAAAATTCCTGTATTGTTCGTTCACTCATATTAAGTTTATCTGCTATTTTTGTGTTAGACAATCCTTGAAGAGCTAATTCAATAATTTTGGTCTCCCATTGAGTATAAAATTTTTTCATTATTTATCGCCTCCGCTTAATATACTTAAAAATGCTTCTTGCGGAACTTCAACACTTCCCACCATCTTCATTCTTTTCTTTCCTTCTTTTTGCTTTTCCAATAATTTTCTTTTTCTAGTGATATCTCCACCGTAACATTTTGCTAAAACATTTTTTCGCATTGCACTAATGTTTTCACGCGCGATTACTTTAGAACCCACTTGGGCTTGAATTGGAATTTGAAATAATTGCCGTGGTATGACTTCTTTTAATTGTTCTACAACAGCTCTTCCTCTAGAATACGCGAAATCTTTATGGACTATAACGGATAGAGCATCGACAATTTCCCCATTTAATAAAATATTCATTTTTACTAAATTGCTTTCTCGGTATCCACAAAGTTCATAGTCTAATGAAGCATAGCCTTTGGTATAACTTTTTAATTTATCAAAGAAATCATAAACCACTTCCGAAAGTGGGATTTCATAATGGATATTTACTCTTACGTCATCAATATATTCTAAATTTTTGTATATTCCACGTTTGTTCTGACAAAGTTCCATTATAGCTCCAATGTAATCGCTTGGGACAATGATATTAGTATAAATAAATGGCTCTTCAATGGTTTTAATTTTGACGGTTTCTGGCATTTTATTTGGACTATCCACTTCTATTTCTTCACCATTTGTAAGCGTAACATGATATACAACACTTGGGCTTGTTGCAATAACAGGTATCCCAAATTCTCGATCAATTCTAGTGGTAATTATGTCCATATGTAAAAGTCCTAGGAAACCCACGCGAAACCCAAATCCTAAAGCATCTGAAGTCTCTGGCTCAGTTGTTAATGCAGCATCATTTAATTTTAACTTTTCGAATGCTTCTTTTAGAGCTTCATAACGATTAGGCTCTACCGGAAAAATTCCTGAGTAAACCATTGGTTTCATTGGCTTATATCCTTGAATTGGTTCTTGGGCTGGAGTTCTTTTTAGGGTTACTGTATCCCCCACAGAAACGCTTGCAATATCTTTAATCGCCGCACAAAAATAGCCTACTTCCCCACTTTTTAAAGAACTAAGATGTTCTTCTTTTGGAGTATGAATTCCTAGTTCTGTGACTTCAAAACTAGCATTCGTCGCCATAAGGGAAATTTCATCTTTTACACTTAACTTCCCATCTTCCACTTTAATTAATCCTACAACTCCTTTGTATGGATCAAAATAGGAATCGAAAATTAAAGCTCGTAATGGTTTATTATTTTCAATTTTCGGCGCCGGAACTCGATTTATAATTGCTTCAATGAGTTCTTTTACTCCTTCTCCTGTTTTACCACTACAAAGCAAAATTTCTTCTTCTTGAAATCCAAGAACTTTTTTTAATTCTTCTTTTACTTTTGGAACATTTGCATTTGGTAAGTCAATTTTGTTAATCACGGGAATAATGTGTAAATCACTTCCTAAAGCAAGATAAAGGTTAGCAAGAGTTTGAGCCTCAATCCCTTGGGCTGCGTCTACTACTAAAATTGCGCCTTCACATGCTGCTAAGCTTCGACTAACTTCATAGGAAAAATCGACATGTCCAGGGGTATCAATTAGATTTAAAAGATATTCTTCGTCTTGATACTTATAAGATAATGCCACTGCATTCAATTTAATAGTAATACCTCTTTCACGTTCTAAATCCATATTATCTAGAAGTTGCTCTTTCATTTCCCGTTCTGAAACAGCACCTGTAATTTCTAAAATTCGATCCGCTAAAGTACTTTTACCATGATCAATGTGGGCTATGATAGAAAAATTACGAATATTTTCTTGTTTTATATTATTTTGTTTCACGTAAACCACCTATGTTCTATTATACAAAAAGAACATAGAAAAAACCAGTTAAAATTTTCACACTTAGGATTATGTAAAGAGTTTTTTAAAGACTTCTATCAATTCTGTAATACCTTTTGACATAAAATCTTGCACAACGTTTGAAAATGTAACACCTACTTTGGTTGTATTATTGGAATAATCTCGACGTATTTCGGTTACGTAACTGGAAATATCTACATCTTTGCCTTCTCTTACGTCTTCTTCAAATTTTTTTATAGCTTCATTTGTAATGGTCATTTTTTCGTTTAACTTTGCCTCATAGTAGCCTGTGTTAATTGCTATTGTTAAAGATACATATAACAAAAATAATACGCCTAAACCTTTTAAAACCCAAGAGCCTTGTTTTTTCTTTTCCATAAATCACCCGATTACTTCTTTCAGTGCATCCGCAAGAACCATCACTGTGTTGTTCACTTCACTTATTTTATTATAGTTTGCACCCACCTCAAATAGAAGTGCTTTTGGTGAGAAATCCTGATTGTATACGCCATTTACTTCACGATTTCCAATATAATAAAGCCCTCTTGATATTCCGGGAACACGCTTATTGAGTAAATCACTTATTTGGGTTGCCAAATTGATGTTTTCCTGAGAATTTTCATGATCTGTACCTATTACAAACATAATTTTGGCATAGACTTTTTCATTATATTCAATAATAGAACTTTGATATGGAATCGCATCTCGATGAAAGTCAATAAAATATTCTAAAGTTGGATGAGATGCTTTTGCATTTTCCATAAGCATTCTACTTACTCGATAAGTGGAATTATAATCCCAGCCATTTGTTTTAATGATATCGCTTATAGATGTTGTTTCTACAAGGGTTGGAATTCCTTTTTTATTTAATTCTTCTCTTAGTCTGTAGGATGCCATCATAACGGTTGGAGTGATATCATGTTCAGCAAATACTCCACCTCCATAGCCTTCTCCTTGATGGGTACTATAAATATATACAATTGGTTCTTTACTCATGTTTTCTTCTGGTTTAGGGTCTTCGGTATATTCTTCTACAATATCATCAACAGAAAAATGATTATCTTCCATTTCTTTTTTGCCAATCGTATAATCTAGTAAGAAATCATAAATACTTAAGCTTTTTTTCTTTTTCTTGTTCCCATCTTGAAAAAGTGTAGTCTCTAGTAGAAATTCTAAAACCTCTTCTTTTTGTAAAAGGGAAGAAAAATAAGATAAACTGAGCCCAAAAGATAATGTAATAATAAATAATAGAAATACCATTTTAATTCTCCGATAACTCTTTTTTCCTTTAAAACGTTTCATTATATCACCTAAATTTATTATAAAATATACTAAAAAAAAAGAATGTCGATTTAAGACATTACTGTATGATTTATTGCATTTGCAATTATTTTTGAAATGATTGTTAAATCTTCCTCTAAATTAAATTTTGATAAAAAACTTTCTTTTTGTTTTAATAACGTCGGACAACCAATAGATAATACTGGTATATTGAATGTTGTTTTATCTATTATTTTATTACTTCTTAATTGGTCCGCAAAAATAATTCCGCAATCATTTATTTCAATGGTTCGATTCAAATTAGATACATTATGGGTAACAAAACTATCTAATAGAATTATAACATCTGGGTTTAAGTGATTCACGACCATTTCTATTAATTTAAAACTTGAAATCCCTGTTTTACTTGTTGTTTCTGGTGCGAAGAGTGCTACTTTAGGAATTGTTAGGAAATCGTTATATTGATTTGTTGCTATTAGTTTATTTAAAATTTTTGGGCCAAAAGAATCGCCTAAAATAGATGAATTCCCAAGTCCTACAAAAAGTATAGTCCCACCTTTATGATATTTTCCTAAGAAAGCTTTAAACGTTTTAATAAATACTTTTTCTAATGTTTTTTCCTCTTTATATAAAACATTATCATCAAATGAAATGGTAAAATAATCTCCTTCTTTCACATTATTAGAAGACTTTTCTTTGATAAAATAATGCTTGATTAAAACGTTTTTTTCTTTTTTAGTTGCTATTAAATTGTCTTTTGGAAAAGTAGAAGCTGCATCTAATATTAAATTTTGTTTCATCTTACATCACCACAATTAGTATGGTTCGTTTCGACATTTAATATACTAACGTATCAATAAATCACCAGAATATTTTGCATAAAAATCACGCTTCATTTCTCTTAAGAAATTTTGAACTTTCATAAAATTTCCTTCGCTTTGAATTATGATTCTCTCTACTCCATATTCTTCTACTATTCGAAATATTTTTTTCTTTAGGCGATAATATTCTCGCATCTCTAAATTACTTTCAAATTCTACAAATAATGTTTCATTTTGATAATATAATTCCATAGTATTCACCGAGGATAACTTTATCAAAAGAAACAGAAAAAAGATACTTTTTCGACAAAGTATCTAAAATTTTGCTTTTACTTTTTGGCTTACTAGGGACATATCCGCAACAGTTCCTATAGAATCTGTTAGATATTTCATCACACGTCCCATATCTTTCATACTTTCTGGTTTTAATTCTAAAAATGCTTCTTCAACTTTTTTGTCAATTTCTTCTTCACTAAGTTCTTCTGGTAAATATCTTTTTAAAACATCTATCTCTTGTTGCAAATTTTCAACTTCCTCTTCTTTGTCATATTTTAAAAACTCAGTAATACTATCTTTTCTTTGTTTCACGTTTTTCTTTATTACAGCAATAATTTCATTATCATTTAATTCGCTTTTTTTATTAATTTTTTCCAATTGAATTGCACTTTTTAACATACGCAATACGGATAAAGCAAACTTATCTTGATTTTTCATAGCATTTTTCATATCTTCCATTATTTGTTCATTTAAATTCATTTTTGATTTTCTCCTTTTCTTTTGTTACTCCATATTTATTATATAGAGATTGGAATAAAAAGACAAGAAAAAAAGAATGAATGCTCATTCTAGTCTCTACGATGTTTTTTAGAATTTCTAATATTCTTTTCTTGTTCTTTTCTCTTTTTTACTCCTGGTTTTTCATAATGTTTTCTTTTCTTTAATTCAGAAGGGACGCCACTTTTTGCAACTACAACTTTAAATCTTTTTAACGCCTTATCTATATTGCCGTCAACCAAAACTTTATTGGAATTCACTTACATTCCCTCCCTTCACGTTTAACTATCATAGATTATAACACCGGAATATAACGATATCAAGAAAAAAATGCGGAAATTGTCGAAATGTTAATTGAAAAATTAAATGGAACACACAAACATGAAGTGTTCTATTTTGTTT